>CADCWH010000128.1 GCA_902806395.1 uncultured Thermomicrobiales bacterium
GCGCTGGACACCGGGGCGATCGACGCCGCGATGGTCGCCGAGCCGCTAGCGACCCTTGCCGAGCGGCAGGGCATCGCCGTCCGCCTCCTTCCCGATTTCCCGGTCCAGGAGATCCAGCCGACGGCCATCATCGGCAATCGGGACTTTGCCGACGAGAATCCCGACGCCACGGTCGCCTTCGTCACCGCCTACTTGATGGCGGCTCGGGACCTCTCCGGAGGCTCTTTCAACGACCCTGCCAACCTGGCCATCATCTCCGAGTACACGAGCGTTCCGGCCGACCTACTGGCCGCATCGGTCCAGCCCCTGTACTTCCCCAACGGGGAGGTCAGCGTCGAGAGCCTGAACACGCTCCAGTCGTTCTTCTTGGAGCGTGGCCAACTGGACTATGGCGAACCGATCGATCCGACCACCGCCATCGACACCCAGTACGTCGAGGCGGCGTTGGCGGCCCTCGGCAGCTACGCGGCCGACTGACAGGGTGTCCATGCCGCTCGTGACCAGTGACCACTCCCCCACGACTCCGCTCGCCGGCCCTGCCTGGGGGGGAGGAGGCGAGACAGAGAGTCATTCCCCCGCGTCGCCTGGCGGTGGGGACCAGGGTGCCCTGGTCACGGTCGATCGGGTGTCACAGTGGTTCCCGGGACTCGATGGTCCGGTAGAGATCCTGACCGACATCTCGATGACGCTGCGACCGGGCGAGTTCCGGGTGCTTGTCGGCCCATCAGGTTCCGGCAAGACGACCCTGCTGCGGATCGTGGCCGGGTTGGACCGGGCCACCGCCGGATCCGTCACGGCGACGACGGCCTCGGGCGCCGATGCCCACGGGGCCATGGTGCCCCAGGGGCGATCGGTGTTCCCCTGGCTGACGGCCCGGGACAACGTCGCCTACGGTCTGAAGCTGCGTGGCGTCGGTCGTCGGGAGCGCCACGCTCGGGCGGAGACCCTTTTGACGGCCGTCGGGTTGGAAGGGTCGGCCGGCCTCTACCCGCGCCAGCTCTCCGAAGGGATGCGGCAGCGGGTCGCCATCGCTCGCTCACTGGCCGTCGAACCCGGGATCCTGCTGATGGACGAACCCTTCAGCGCACTGGATGAGCAGACTCGCCTCCTGCTCCAGGAAGAATTGCTCCGGATCTGGCACGCGACGGCCAAGACCGTCCTGTTCGTTACCCACTCGCTGGATGAGGCCCTGGTCCTCGGGGATAAGATCAGCGTGATGGGCGCCCGTCCCGGCCGCATCGTCGCCACCATCGATGTCCCGTTCGAGCGTCCCCGCTCGATCATCGATGTCCGTACCGACCCGCGCTACGGACCACTCTACCAGCGTCTCTGGCATCACCTGCGAGAGCAGGCACCGCGTCCCCGTGATCCGAGAGACGCCGTTGAGTCTGCCCGATGAGTGTCACGCGCCGTCCCGGTGAGTTCGCCTTGAGCCTCCTCGCTCCCCTCGTCTTGCTGGCCCTCTGGGAGATCCTGGCCCGGTCCGGGGTCATCAACCCGGTCTACTGGCCGCCGCCCACCACATTGGTCGAGACGGCTCGCGTCCAAATCAGCGATGGGACATTGCTCGCCGATACGCGGATCAGTCTGTTCCGCGTCCTGGCCGGTTTCGCCCTCGGCGCCGTGCCCGGGGTAGCCCTCGGCCTTGCGATGGGCCTCTTCTGGCCCGTCCGGCTCCTACTGATGCCAATCGCCTCGGCCGTATATGCCATCCCCAAGATCGCGCTCGTCCCGCTCGCGATCATCACCCTGGGCCGTGGCGAGACCTCGAAGTTGGTCCTGGTCGCGATCTCGATCGTCTTCTTGGTGGTCCTGAGCACCATGGGCGGCGTGCTCTCCCTAGACCCGGCCTACCGGGATGTCGCCCGCGACTTCCGAGCCAGCCGGTGGCAGGTCTTCACCACGGTCGCCCTGCCCGGCACCCTGCCAGCCATCTTCACCGGGTTCCGGCTGGCACTCGGTTTCGCCCTGGTCGTGATCGTCGGCACCGAGTTCGTCTCGCCCGGCGATGGCGGCATCGGTGACCTGATCTGGGAATCGTGGCAGGTCCTCCGCATCCGGGTCATGTTCGTCGGCCTGATAGTGACCGGCATGATGGGATGGGGCCTGACCGCCGCCCTGGACATGGTCGAGCGGCTGGTCGTCCCCTGGGAACCGCGACGTTGATCACCCCCCTCACACGGCGACAGGGGACCGTTGCCACTACCCTGGGCATCGCGATCGGGGCCGGCGCCGCGCTTGCATGGCGGGGCAGGCACGTCACTCCCTATCGTCCTCGGACGGAACGCCTCGGAATTCCGGTCCCCGTCCATCATGCCGCCCTGGCCGGGATGCGGATCGGCTTCGTCACCGATACCCACATGAGCCCCTTCTTCGACCAGGCGAACTTGCGCGACGCGGTGGCCCCCCTGCGGGACGAGGACCTGGACCTCATCCTACTGGGCGGAGATTACGCGTCCGAGACGGTGCGTTACATCGACCGGGCAATGCCTGTCCTGGACGAGTTGGCCGGTTGGGCGCGCCTGGGCATGTTCGGTGTGCTCGGTAACCACGACGAACAGTTGGGCAGTCACAAGGTGGTCGAGGCCTTCGCCGCCCATGGCATCCCCCTCCTCCACAACGAGGCCCGGGCGATCCACTTCGGCGAGGGGACCCTCTGGTTGGTCGGGATCGACGACGCACTCGCGAACCACCATGATCCCGACATCGCGTTTCGCGATGTGCCGCCAGCTGCGGCGTCACTCGCGCTCTGGCACGAGCCGGATTGGGCGGAACAGGCCGCCGAGCGCGGCGCGTTCCTTCAACTGTCGGGTCACACCCACGGCGGCCAGATTCGCCTGCCCGGCAAGGGTGCGCTGGCTCTTCCCCCAGGCGGCCGTCGATACGACATGGGGAGATATCAGGTCGGGGCGATGACCCTCTATGTCTCCCGAGGTGCCGGAACCTATCGTCCGCCCCTCCGCTTCCGCTGCCCGCCGGAGGTCACCGTGATCCAACTCATGCCCCCGACCGGGAGCGTACAGGACACCGATTCACGATGAACCGTTTGTGACGGACGACGGGACGCCCCGCGAGGTCATTCTCGCGGGGCGTCCCGTCGTCCGTCTGTTACGACTCTCGTGCGTCTAGGCCCGGAAGATCAGCACCCCCTGGATGCGGACATTGATGCCCAGCAACGTCGTGGCACCCTCGGAGCCGACCGGGCTGAAGAGGGTGACGAAGCCGTTCGTCGTGGTCCCGGACGGGGTCCAGACGGCGACCAGGACATAGCGCACCCCGAGGATGACCAGGTCCGGGTTCAACTCGTAGGTGGCGCCCGCCTCTGCGACACCAGCGGCGACCTCGTCGGCCACGTCCTCCCGGGCGTATTCCCCGATGACCGAGGCGTCGACCCGCTTGGCGTAGTACCGCTCGGCCCCGAGGTTCTCGGCGTCCTCGGCGAACAGGATCACCGTTAGGCTCGCGTAGGTCACCTGCTGCCAGGTCGCCACGGCGTTGTAGCGGACATCGGCGCTGGCGACGGTTCGAGGGTTGCCAGTGATCTGGAATTCCACGGTGAACGTGGTAGCCACCTCGTACCGGAACAGGGATGCCTGGCC
>CADCWH010000129.1 GCA_902806395.1 uncultured Thermomicrobiales bacterium
AGCAGGGTCAGGAACAACGATTCGAACGCCCTGAACTCCTGGAAGCTGCGGCGCGGCTCGCTGGCCCAGTCGTGCTTGACGATCGGCGGCATCTGGCGGTGGTCGCCGACGACCACGATCCGTCCGTCCGGCCCCAGCGGCAGCGCCGCCATCGCCGCCTCCGGCAGGTTCATCTGCGACGCCTCGTCCAGCACCAGGCAGTCGGCCAGGTGGTGACCGAACATGTCCTTTGACCAACGTTCTTTGATGAGCCCGTAGGTGCCGCCGGGCGTGGCTGCGACCACGGCCCACCGCTCGGCCTGGATCGCCTCGATCGCCTTTGGCTGTCCGGCCTCCCGGGCGTCGTCCTTCGGCAACGCGATCACGCCGTCGGACACGTCCTCCCGCGGTCGGAGGCGAAAGAGGGGGACATCCAGCAGGCGGCGGTCGAAGTGGGCGCCGAAGATCTCCGGGTAGTCCCTGGCAAAGTCCCGGAGCTTGTCCCGCACGGCGACCACGTTCTTGAGCAGGACATCGGTGGCCGCGTGGGTCTTGCAGGTGAGGAAGACGCGGAACGGCTGATCGGCCGCCATCGCCCCCTGGAGGCGGGCGAAGAGGGCGAACGCGGTCGAATAGCTCTTGCCCGTGCCGGGCGGCCCCTGGACGAGCAGGAGCGGCGCGGCACCGTGGTACCCGATGAACTCCCGCTTGCTCGGCTCGAACCCGTGCAGGGCCTCGGCCGCCTCGAGGGCGTCGAGCCCGGCCAGGAACCTGGCCTGACCCGCCGCGCCCTCGTCGGGCCAGATCGGCAGGGGACGTTCTAGGCCCGCCAGCAATCGGTAGAGCGTGTTCTCGCCGCCCGCCACCAATCCTTCGGCGACCTTGGCGGACCACAGACCGTAGATGTTGTTCGGGTCCGGGTCCAGCGTGTAGGGCAGGCCAGGGGTCAGCGGCACCGCTTTGCCTCCCCCGAACACGAAGCCGCGTGAGCCCGCTCCCCCGCCCATCGACTCCCGCACGACGATCTCGGCGAAGGCTTCGATCGCCCGGCCGTCGTCCCGCCGGACGACCCTGATCCGGTCCAGCTCCACGCGGGTCCCGTAGAGCATCTGCTTCGCCGTCGGGGTGAACGGGATCTGCTCCGCGACCGGGCGACGCCCGTCGGTCGTCCAGCGGGTATAGAGGACGAGCCAATCACCGGGTTTGAGGGTCGTCAACCCGATCACCTCGTCCAGCTCGCAGGCTACATCGGCGCACTCCAGCCGGAGTCGGAAGCGCATTCCCTCCTGTGACCAGGCGGACTCCTCCTTCTGCTCCTTGGTCAACTTGACCTGCTTCGCCGCGGGGTTGTTGGCCTTGTATTCCGCCCGGTAGGCGTCATTGAGATGCCGCCGGACCTCGTTGTCCCGGTTGCGAGCCGCCACGTCGGGCTCCTGGTCCTCCTCCAGGTACCGGACGACCAGCGTCTGACCGGCGAGGACGCGTTGCTCGGGCGAGGCCAATCGCTCCCGCTTCCAGGCGCTCAGCTCGACGTGGCGTTCGATGGTGACGAACTCGTCCAGGGCGTGGGCGAGGGTCCGGGCCCTCTGCTCGAACATTGCCAGGTCGGGCAGGTCGAAGGCCGTCTGCACCGTCTGCCGGTTGCCCGCGAAGTCGCTGGCGATCCGCTCCATCGCCTCCAGGCGGCGGGCGTGGAACCCGCTCAGCAGGTCCGGTGTCGAGTCGCGGTATGGCGCCATCTCGTCCTGGCCCGTGTCAGGGACCGACGGCAACTCTCCCCACGCGGCATAGGCGAATTCGAGCGGGATCTGGCTGTTGAAGCGAGCCCGGTTGGTGTACCAGCCCCCGACGCCCGGCGTTTCGGCTTCGGGATCATCCGGGACATCGAGCTTGCCCCAGAAGTCGAAGAGCCGGGCTCGGAACAGCTCTCGGTATGGCACCCCGCCCGCGTTCCAATCGAAGCCGAGGAACGCGGCGACCGCCTGCAGGGACTGGCAGACCATCGGGTAGTTCTTCTGGTCGCGGACCTCGCGGTCGAGGAAGCTGGAGAGCGGGGAGTCGAAGGCGGCGATCTGGGTCATGAAATCGTAGAGGGCCGTGGCCCCGAGGATCTTCCCGGCGTGCCGGGCGAGTCCCTCCAGCAGGACGCGCTGGGCAAATCCGTCGACGAAGACGAGGTGGATCGGTGCGCGCGGCCGGCCCTCTTCGTCCGGGGCGGCGACCTCGGCGATCGCCCCCAGTGCGGCCGCGATCCAGTCGATCAGGAGGCGTTCCTCCCGCTCAGAGGAGTCGGGGGGACCGTCGCTCAATCGGACCACGCTGCGGCGGCGTCCCGGGGGTTGAGCGCCGCCCTCGCTGCCGACCACCAGGGCACCGAGCAAGTAGAGGCGGTCGTGCAGGTAGTCGTGCTGGGCATCGACGTAGACCCGGACGAGGTTCGGGTTCTGCGTCGCATCACTGTAGGGCAGGGACCCGTACCCCTTACTCGGGATGTAGTGCAGGGCTTCGACATCGTCCTTTTTCCAGTTGCGATAGCGGCGGGCACGGTGGACCAGTTCGTCCAGCCGCTGCCCGACGGGCCAAGTGGCGGCCAGCCGCCGGGACTCCGCCTCCCGTCCGGGCGCGGGGACCAGCGCGGTCCGCTCCTGGACCTCGCCGTCGGTTTCCACGCTTCCCTGCCGGCGCAGGTCCTTCAGTGCCGCCAGATTCCGCACCGTCGTGATCCCGGCGCGTTGTAGACCGCGCTTGTCCTGTTCCGTCAGGTGTGGGAGCAGGGAGAGATCGTCGGTCTCGGCGCTCCGCTTCATGCAGAACTCGTTGTAGAGGCAGCCGTCGCACTTGTAGGTGAGGTGGAAGGGAACTTCGTCGAACTCGGTCTGGATGACGCGCCGCGCCGTCGAGTCGGGTCCCGTCACGAGGTCACGGACGGCGCCCAAGTAGGCGTCCGGGTCGTCGACCACTTCCAAGAAGCCGTCCCTCGTCCCGAACCAGCGCTCGGCCTCTTCCCGCTGCGCCTCCTGTCGCGCCGCCTCGCTCGCGCCCGGGGCAGCGGTGGTCGCGGCCGGCCCGCGGTACAGGACTGCGAGCTTGATCGGGCCGTGCGCGATGCCTTCTTGGGCGAAGATGGTGGCGAGCATATCGTGGTAGAAGGCGACCTGGAGGCGGTGCTCGACCTTGGCCGCCGTGGAACTCTTGATATCGGCGATCAGCGGGTGCAACTGCCCCTCGGCATCCCGTTCCAGGCGGAGGATGTCGACGTCGCCCCGGACTCTCCAGTCGGCGAGGTCGACGCGTAGTCGTGGCTGGAGCAGCACGACGACATCTCCCGCGGCCAGGTCCCGGGCCGCCGCGATGACCGGGGCGCCATCGTCCTCGCGCCCGCTCGCCCGCCGCTGGTCTGCGGTGAACCTCGTCGTGGGATAGCGCGCGCCGACTGCGCTTTCGATCGTGGTCTCGAACGTCGCTCCGGATCGGGTCAGGAGGGGCGGGATCGCCTGTGGCACCACGCCGTAGTCCCGCAGGAACGCCGGTCCCTCGCTCCGCTCCTTGAGGCGGAGTCGTAGGTAGCGCTCGCATTGGTCGAGACGGATGAACTGGGAGACATCAGTAGGGGATATCTGCCGTGTGGGGTGAGCGGCGGGCGGGATCGGAGGTTCCATGGGATGCGAGTCTCGTCCCTTCCCTGCTTCGCAGACCTGCTCCGGGCGGATGGGGATGATAGGACGAGCGGTCGTGGCGAGGCATCCGTCGGGCCGAGGTCGAGGACCACCGGCCAACTATCGAGGTGAACTGGCAGTGACCTCACCAAGTGTAGCGAATCCTCCCGGTCTGGGTCCTCACCCATGGGTCCTGCCCCTGACCACCTGACCCTTCGATCCGCGTGGTTCCGGAGGACCCCGGACAGTCGGCGCTCCAGGGTAGCAGGCGGGATCCCTCCTTCCCGAAGGGTCGGCATCGTCAACGATGCGGACAGCACGACACCGCGTCCCCGTTGATAGGGGGCACGATCAGTCGGTCATCGCGCCCGGTCGCGACCCGGGGATGTCGTCCGAGGTGGCCGACCTCTGACCGTAGGGTCGGCATTGCCTCGGGCAGCGTCGGTGCCCCTCAGGGGCGCTCCTCAGACTGGCCCACGGGCCGCGTCATGACTCTGGGGCCCACCGCATCTCGGGGTCGAGTGGGTAGATCGGGCGGCGCAATTGACGGTGATCGAAGGTGTTCAGCTTCGGGCTGCTGATTCCCGGCGCGTCGACCTCGATCACCTTGGTCGCGATCGGCTCGTAGGCGGCCCGGAAGTGGGCCGCACTCTTCAGGACGAGGATCCGCCGCTGCGTCGGCTCGATGCCCAGGGCGCGGAAGTAATTCAGGTCGGCGGGGTGCCCGCGCAGTTCCGTGAGCTGCAATTCGATTCCGCCCAGGCCACCGATCTCCAGGACCACCGTCCGGCCGCGGCCGGTCATGGTGCCGGCACCCATCGGGCCGATCAGGGGGAAGCTGCCCTGGTGGATCAATCTGACGATCCCGGTCACCTCGACGGGCGGACCGTGCAGGCCATCATGCTTCCCACCGACCGTCAGCGTGACCTCAGCCCCGACACCTGCGGCGATGCAGGCGGCGACCGCA
>CADCWH010000130.1 GCA_902806395.1 uncultured Thermomicrobiales bacterium
CCTGATCGTCGGCTTCGGCTTCGGCGCGTCGTTCGTGGCGCTGTTCGCGCAGCTCGGCGGCGGCATCTACACCAAGGCCGCCGACGTGGGCGCCGACCTGGTGGGCAAGGTCGAGGCGGGCATCCCCGAGGACGACCCGCGCAACCCGGCCGTGATCGCCGACCTCGTCGGCGACAACGTGGGCGACTGCGCCGGCCGCGGCGCGGACCTGTTCGAGTCCTCCGCCGCCGAGATCATCGGCGCCATGATCCTCGGTGTGGCCCTCTTCCGGGCCTCCGGGGGCGACGCGGCTTCCCGCGACGTGGCCTGGATCTTCTTCCCCCTCGTCGTCGGCGCCTTCGGCCTGCTTGCCTCGCTGGTCGGCGTGCTCGCCGTCCGCCCCCCGACGACGCCGAAGGACCCGATGGCCGAGCTGAACCGGGGCTACTACGTCGTCTCGGCCCTCTCCGCCGTCTTCCTGGTGATCGTCTGCTTCTGGATGCTCCCCTACGGCGCCCTGCCGTTCGCCATCTGCGGCATCATCGGCATCCTGACCGCGATCGCGTTCGTCTACATCACCCAGTACTACACCGCCACGGCCTACCGCCCGGTGAAGACCATCGCCGAGGCCTCCAAGACCGGTGCCGCGACCAACATCATCTCTGGCATCGCGGTCGGCTTCGAGACCACCGCCGCTCCGGCACTCACCATCTCGGTCGCCCTCCTGTCGTCCTACGCCATCGGCGATACCGTCGATTTCCCGAATGACGCCGGCGTCTCCGGCGGCATCTTCGGCACCGCCGTGGCGACGATGGGCATGCTGATGTCCGCCGCCTACATCCTGGCGATGGACACCTTCGGGCCGATCACCGACAACGCCGGCGGCATCGTCGAGATGAGCGACCAGCCCGAGGAGGTCCGGACGATCACCGACGCCCTCGACTCGGTCGGCAACACGACCAAGGCCCTCACCAAGGGGTACGCGGTCGGCACGGCCGCCCTGGCCGCCTTCCTGCTCTTCTCGGCCTTCCTCGACGAGGTCGATCGCTTCACTCCCGGCGACATCGAGCGCGTCGTGAACCTCGCAGACCCCTCCGTCTTCGTCGGCGGCCTGATCGGCGCGATGCTGGTCTTCCTCTTCTCGTCCCTGGCGATCCGGGCCGTCGGCCGCGCCGCCGGCGACATGATCGAGGAGGTCCGCCGCCAATTCCGAGCCGACCCCGGCATCATGGCCGGCACGTCCACCCCCGACTACGCCAGGTGCGTCGACATCTCCGTCCGCGGAGCCCTGCGCGAGATGATTCTGCCCGGTGCACTGGCGGTGATCGTGCCGATCCTGGTCGGCGTGATCCTTCGCTGGGAGGCCGCGGCCGGGATGCTCATGATCGGCACCATTACCGGCGTCCTGCTGGCGATCGTGCTGAACAACGGCGGCGGTGCCTGGGACAACGCCAAGAAGTACATCGAGGCCGGCGGCCTCAAGGACGATGCGGGCAACATCCTCGGCAAGGGGACCGAGGCCCACGACGCCTCGGTCGTCGGAGACACCGTCGGCGACCCCTGGAAGGACACCGCCGGCCCGTCCCTCCACGTCCTGATCAAACTGCTGGCGACCATCACCCTGGTCCTGGCGCCGCTGTTCATCTAGTCTGACGACGCGGCCTGGGGCCGGAGGAGATCTCCTCCCCGCCCACGAAGGATCGACGTGCTCCGGCACCGGCCAGAGATCGGCCGGGGGCCGGGGATGAGGGCGGTAGAGTGACCGAGGCGACCGCGATGGCAGACGTGACGACCCAGCGGAGCCAGGTGGGCATCGTCGGCGGCGGCATGGCTGGCTTGACCGCCGCCCTCCGCCTGGCCCGAGCCGGGGACGCCGTGACGCTCTGGGAGCGGGGACAACGTCTCGGTGGCCAGGCGGCGGCCTTCCCCGTCGCCGGGACCTCCCTAGAACTTTTTTACCACCACCTGTTCCAGAGCGACGAGGCGATCACCGCCCTCGCCAACGAGGTGGGTGTCGGCGACGAACTCGTGTGGCTTCCGTCCAACGTCGGCTACTTCTCCGAGGGGAGAATCTGGCCGCTGAACGGCGCCCTGGACCTCCTCAAGCTCGGCTTCATCCCCCTCCACGACCGCATCCGCCTCGGCCTGGTGACGGCCTACCTCCAGCGGGTCCGGAAGTGGGAGCGGTTCGAGCACGTCACGGCCGACCGGTGGCTGCGCCGCGCCCTCGGCCAGAATGCCTACGACAAGACCCTCGGTGCCCAGCTCAGGGCCAAGTTCGGCAGCTACTATGATCAGGTCGCCATGGTCTGGTTCTGGGGCAAGATCTGGCTCCGCACCACCTCCCGCCGCTCCCCCCTCGACCAAGAGAAGCTCGGCTACTTCCGGGGCAGCTTCAACGTGATCATCGACGCCCTGGCTGATGCCTGCCGCGCCGCCGGGGTCGAGATCGTCACGGGCTCCGGCCCATCCGAGGGCCGCGCGGCCAGCGGAGGAGGCGTCGAGCTGGTCTTCGATGACCGGGTCGAGCGCCGGGAAACCGTGATCGCCACCGTCCCGTCGTCGGTCTTCCTCCGCCTCGCCCCCTCGATCGGCGGGGCCTACCGTGACACGCTCTCCGCCTTGACCTATGAGGCGGCGGCCGTCGCGATCCTCCAGATGGATCGGCCCCTCACCGACATCTACTGGCTCAACATCGCCGACCCAGACATCCCGTTCACCGGCGTCATCGAGCACACCAACTTCGTCGGTCCCGAGCACTACGGTGGCGCCCATTTCCTCTACCTGAGCAAGTACATGGAGCCGGACCACCCCTACTTCGCCCTGAGCGACGAGGACCTGGTCGCGGAGTACCTGCCCTTCCTCAAGCGGATCAATCCCGACTTCGACCCATCGTGGGTCAAGCGGTGGTGGGTCTTCCGAGAGCGGGCCGCACAGCCGATCGTGATGCTCGACCATCGGAAGCGGATCCCCGCTCACCAGACGCCGATCCCCGGTCTCTATCTCGCCAACACCACCCAGATCTACCCCGAGGACCGCGGCACGAACTACAGTGTCCGCCTCGGCAACGACATCGCCAAGATCGTCAGCGACGACCGGGCCGCCGGCAAGCCCTGGCCGACCCCCGCGGCCTGAGCAGAGTCCGACACCTCACGTCCGGACCCAAGCGGGCGCATTGGCGACGATCCCCTGCCGGATGATCCCACCGTCTTCGAGGTGCCCCAGCGCAGCGTAGACCGATGACTGGACGAGGTAGTACCCACCGGGGTCCGTCGCCGTGAGCCCGAACGCGTCCTGCACCGCCGCCATGACGGGTCCGAATGCGAGAGGCGACTCCACGGCCCCAGTGACGACGTCGAGCAACCGCTCGACCACGGCCCGGTTGATGGCTACGGACGGACCGATGTCCGCCATCATCACCCCATGCCCGGGCAGCGCCCACGCGCATTCGACGAGTTCCGCCCGCTCTAGCGAGCGCAGGTGCGGCCCGACCGCGACCAGATACGGGACCGGGTACTTCTCCAGTGCCTCGGGCGGCAGGACGACGTCGGCGCAGAAGAACACCCCGTCGATGTTGTAGCCAACCTGGCCGGGCGAATGCCCGGGGAGCGGGACGACCTCGATTCCGACGTTCCCGATCTGGAGGGAGCCGGCCGAGATGACATGATCGACCGGACTGGGCACCGCCAGCAGCAACCGATTCCGAAGGGGCGCCGGTGGTGCCGCCCCGCCGAAGAGCAGCGTCGGCAGCAACTCCGGGTGGCGCAGGATCGCCTCATCGATCTCCGGAGCCCAGACCGCGGCCCCGGTCCGCTTCACCACCGCCGCGTTGCCACCGAAGTGATCGGCGTGGGCATGTGTCGCGAGGATCCCGATGACCTCTAGGCCCTCCGCACTGATCGCCTTCAGCGCGCGGAGCCCGTTCGATTCGTTTCCCCCGGTATCGACCATCAGGGCCGTCCGGTCGTCCAGGCGGACCACCCCGACGTTCACGCCGCCCGGCAGGTACCCGACTCGCCCCGTGATCCGCTCCATCGGTCCCCGTCCTCCGTCGCCCGCTATACTCGTGGCTACCCGGCCCGTCCCAAGATCATCATACGAAGGATCATTCGCCGTGTTCGCCCCCTCGTCGTCGCTCGAACATGTCATCGCCGTCGACCAGTTCGACCGCGCGTCCCTGGAGTCTCTGTTCGCCCGGACGGACGAGATGCGGGTGTTACCCACCGGCGCGACGCCGCTCGCGGGGCGCATCCTGGCGACGCTATTCTACGAGCCATCTACCCGGACACGTCTCAGTTTCGAGTCGGCGATGCTGCGCCTCGGTGGCCAGGTGATCTCGACCGAGAATGCCCGTGAGTTCTCCTCGGCCATCAAGGGCGAGTCGGTCGAGGACACGATTCGCATCCTCAACGGATATGCCGACGCGATCGTGATCCGCCACCACGAGCAGGGTGCCGCCGCCCGTGCCGCCGCCGTCTCCGAGGTGCCCGTCATCAATGGCGGTGACGGCCCGGGCGAGCACCCGACCCAGGCCCTGCTCGACCTCTACACCATCCGGCACGAGGTGGGCCGCCTCGATGGCCTCCGCGTCGCGCTGGTCGGTGACCTCCGCTTCGGTCGCGCGGCACGCTCGCTCGCCCTGCTGTTCCGGGCCACCGAGGGGACCGAACTCGTCTTCGTCTCGCCGCCGGCCGTCCCGATGGGTGACGACGTGCGGGATGCCCTGGACCGGTCCGGGGTCCGCTGGCGGGAGGAGACCGACCTCTTCTCGGTACTGCCCGATGTCGAGGTCGTCTACCAGACCCGCATCCAGCGCGAGCGATTCGCCACCGCCGAGGAATACGACGCCTCGCGCGGCGTCTATGTGATCGATGCCCCGGCCATGCGTCGCCTCTCGCCGGACGCCATCGTCCTCCACCCCTTACCCCGCGTGGACGAGATCACTCCCGATGTCGACTCCGACCCTCGCGCAGCGTACTTCCGTCAGGCCCACAACGGCGTCTTCGTCCGCATGGCGTTACTGACGGCGCTGCTCGATCGCGACTAGACACGAGTCATGGGAGTTCATGGTTCCGTATCCTCCCCCGCGTCCACCGTCTCCGGTCCCTGGCGGCTCCTGGTCCTGATCCTCCGCCACATGGCCGCCTCGGCGGTCCGGCCGTGCAGGATGCTCCAAGCGCCGAGGGTCATCAAGATCAAGCCGACCACGGTCAGGACCTGGACGACGCCGAAGAGGTCCGCCGAGGCGGCAGCGAAGAAGATCGGTACGAACGACACCGTGTTCGAGATCGTGAAGAACGTGGCGTAGACTCGTGCCCGGATCGTCTCGTGGGAACGCTCCTGCAGCACCGTCTGGGCCGGCACCAAGATGAAGGCGTTGCAGACGCCCAGGACCGCGGTCAGGCACCCGACGACCACCACCACGAGGACGACCGGCACGTTACCCCCTGGCCAGGCCAGCGAAAGCGCCTCCCGGCTCAGGGCAGTGAACAGGATCATCAGCCCGGCGGCCAGCATCGACCAGTTGATGAGGGTCGCCCGTTCGACCCGGGCCGAGACCCGACCGACGATCAGTACCCCCACCAGCACGCCCAGCCCCGCCGGGGCGACCACGTAGCCGATGTCTTCCTTCTGCAGCCCAACGACCCCGGTCACGAACTCTGGTCCCAGTGCGGCGACCATGAGGAAGGTGGTCGCCGCCAGGGTCAGGTGACCGATCGCCAGCATCAGCATCGAGTCTTGGAGGATGTAGACCAACCCCTCCTTGATGTCGTCCCACAACCGGGCGATGGGGTGCATCTCGGAGCCGCCCGGGCCAGCCATGGTGACGGACATCGCCCCGCCGTTGGTGGTGCGCGGCAGGGTCATCACGAGTGCGGCGCAGCCCAAGAAGACGACCACCGTCAGCGCCAGCACGGCGTCGAGCCCAAAGATCTTGACCAAGATCGGTCCGACCGTCGCGAAGCCCAGCAGTTGCGCCGCCGTGAAGGTCAGATTGAACAGGGCGTTGGCGCTCATCAGCTGGGCCCGGGGCACCAGCGAGGGGATCGTCGCCCCTTGGGCCGGGGCGAAGAACTGCCCGGCGATGCCGAACAGGAACGTGCCCACGTAGTGGGCCAGCAAGATCGTCTCGACCTGCCATTCGGGCCGGATGAAGAGCAGCGAGAGCACCGCGACGCCCCGGGCGACGTTCACCACGGCCATCAGGTGGCGACGATTGACCCGGTCGGCCACGACGCCGGCGATCGGTCCGAAGAGGACGGAGGGCAGGGAGAAGGCCAGGATCACCAGGCTGATCGCCGTATTGGCCTGGCCCAGGCCGTGGATCTCGACGATCTCGCGCACCCGCAGCAGCAGGGCGAAGTTGATCATGTTGTTGGCGGTCTGCGAGATCGCCTGGGCGATCCACAACCGCAGGAAGGCCCCGTTGCGCAGCACGGCGGCGAACGAGTTCGGGGGCGGAGCGGTGACGATGGTCGGCAGCGGCTCGGCCTCGGGCAACGGCCCGCGGTCGCCACGGGCGAGGCCAGGAACCTCCTCAGCCCCAGGCGTCGGGGAGCGCCCGATCTCGTCGTCGCCGGAGTCCCGTACTTCTCCGGTCATCCCGGCGCCGGGTGATCACGGTCTCTTGGCAATGGGACGACGTGCACGGCACGGTCCGACCCCGCCCCCGCCCCAGGTGTCTCGCCTTCGCCTGCGATAGTGGCGTCGTCTGTCGCCCGGCTGACGAACGCCTTCAGACGCCGCTCCAAGTCACGTCGAGTGAGCATGACCCGATGCTGGCAGCCGTGGCAACGTAGGCCGATGTCCGCCCCG
The DNA here is from genome assembly GCA_902806395.1 of uncultured Thermomicrobiales bacterium. Next base: position 6,796 of record CADCWH010000130.1, read on the forward strand.
AGCCGGACCACGGTCCACTCCTGCGAGCCACAGGGATGGGGCTTGCGCAGGCGAACCACGTCGCCGAGCGAGAACGGCGTTGGACCGGTCGGCATGGGTACCTCTTCGGAAGGGGTCAAGAGACGGGCGATCACGGGGCGGCGGTCCAATCCAGAGGTGGATATTCCCGGGAGCATCGTTCCGCCGCCCCGAGACGTTCCGCCCCGGAACGACTACATGCCGGGGATCTTCAGGCCGCCAGTCAACGCCGACATCTTCTCCTCGGAGAGCGCCTCGGCCTTGGCCATCGCGTCCTGGATCGCGGCGGTGATCAGGTCTTCGAGCAGCTCGACGTCCTCGGGATCAACGGCGCTCGGGTCGATCTTGATCTGGCGGAATGCCTTGGCCCCGGTCACCAACGCGGTGACGACCCCGCCCCCGGCGGTCCCCTCGACGACCGTCTCGGCCAGCTCGTCCTGGATCTTCGCCAGCCGATTCTGCATCTGCTGGATCATCTTCATGTTCGGCATGCCCATCGGGGTACTCCTGTTCTGTCCTCGCCTCTCGGCGCGATGCCGGGCACGTTCCCGGCGGCGGCATCTCGATCCGGCGCAATAGTACCGTGCCGCCCGGCGCGCCTACACCGCCGACGCGGCGCCGCGGCGATTCGCCGCCCGGCGGACCATCTCTCGAGCACTCTCCCGCGACGCTTCTGAAACCGGCAGACCGTCGAGCATCGCCGCCAGCTCCTCGATCCGGTCGCCCTCTTCGATCACCTCGACCCGGGAGATAACTCGGCCGTCCCGCTCGGCCTTGGCGATCCGGAAGTGACTATCCGCGAAGGCGGCGATCTGGGGGAGGTGGGTGATGACGAGCACCTGGTGACCGGCACTCAAATCGAACAGCTTCTCCCCGACCACCTGGCCCGACCGGCCACCGACCCCGACATCCACCTCATCGAAGACCAGTGTCGGGGTGGCGTCGACCTCCGACAGGATGGACTTCATCGCCAACATCAGGCGGGCGGTCTCGCCGCCGGAGGCGACCCTTGCCAGCGGCTTGAGCGCCTCACCCCGGTTGGGGGCAATCAGGAACTCGATCCGGTCCGCCCCGGCCTCGGTAACCGACACGCACCGGGGCGGCCCATCAGCGCCCCGGAAGGGCACCCCGTCGGGGTCGTCCGCGGTCGTCATCCCGACAACGAAACGGGCCGAGCCCATCCGGAGATCGGCGATGGTCCCCTCGACCGCGGACGCCAGGCGAATCCCGGCCTCGCCACGCTCGCGCGAGAGGGCTGAAGCGCGATCGCCCACCTCCGTCGCCAGGGCGGCCTCGCGCCCGCGCAGGGCCTCGATGGTACCGGCCCCCCCGGTCAACTCCTCCAGTTCGGCGGAGGCCTCCTCGCCGTGCGCGATGATTTGTTCGATGGTGGTGCCGTACTTTCGCTTCAAGGTCCGAATCAGGTCCAGGCGATCCTCGACCGCCTCCAATCGGGCCGGGTCGTGCTCGACCATCTCCCCATAATCGCGTATCTCGACGGCCAAGTCCTCGACCAGGAAGAGCGCCTCCCGGAGTCGTTCGGCCAGAGCTGCCAGGGAGACATCGACGGCGGCAATCCTGTCCAGAGTGCCGCTCGCCTCGCGCAGTGCAGGTAACGCACCCCCCGGCGCGTCGAAGCCGTCGTCCACCCCAGCCAGGGCAGCGTGGACCGCCACGGCATCACCGGTCAGGCGCTCGGCGTTCGCCAGCCTGGCCCGCTCCCCCTCCAACTCGAGGTCCTCGCCCGGCGTCAGGGCCGCCGAGGTGATCTCTTCGACTTGGAACCGGAGGAGATCGAGGCGTTGTTCGCGGTCCCGTGCGGAGCGTTCAACCGCGGCGATCTGGCGCCGCGTCACCATCAGTTCCCGGACGCGGCCGGCCAGCGCTTGGCGGTCGGCGGTGAGACCGGCGTAGCGATCGAGCATGTCGAGTTGGGCGTCGGGCCGCAGCAGCGAGAGGTGGTCGCTCTGGCCGTGGACATCGACGAGGAAGGTACCGATTCGACCCAGTGCCCCGGCCGTGGTGGTCGCTCCATTGATGCGGGCCAGGCTGCGGCCGCCGGCCTGGATCTCCCGGGCCAGGATCAAGACCTCCTCGTCTGGGTCGATCCCCAACTCGTCCGACAATTCGACGAACCCCGGTCGTGACCGGACATCCTCTAGGTCGAAGACTGCCTCGACCCGGGCCGACTTGGCGCCAGTGCGGACGACGTCGGACCCGACGCGGTCACCGAGGACGGCACCCAGGGCGTCGATCAGGATCGACTTGCCGGCGCCGGTCTCGCCGGTCAACGCGTTGAACCCCGGCTCCAGTCGCAGCCGGATCTCGTCGATGATGGCGAAATCGCGGATACCCAACTCGAGCAGCATGCCGCTCCCTCACCTGGCGCCCAGACGTGACCCTATCTGCCGGGGATAGTGTAGGACGGACCGTCACGGGGATACGGTCGCCCGCCGGTGACGGACGACCACCTGACGCTGGGACGAGACCGCTCACCGGCGGGGTGGCATCACCGGGCGCTCGTTCTCACCCTCGGGCCGGATCGAGATGACGAGTCCGGCCCGCTGGAGCGAGGCCTTGTAGTACCAAGGGGCGGCAAGGGAGACGTAGATCCTCCCGCCCAAGCCGTCGATCAGCCCCTGCGGGATGGCACCGGCCCCGAACCGCGCCCCGGCCAGCGCCCCTGCGATCGCCCCGACCGTGTCCGAGGCCCCACCTGCCCGGGCCGCCGTGAACACCGCATCCTCGAACGACCCCGACGAAGACGCCAGGTGGATCGCGGCGGGCACACTCAGGGTGGCGATCCCGCCCGTACCGGCCGCTTCCTCCGAGTCTGCGGTGGAGATGTCCCCAGCCAGGCGGTAGGCCAACTCACCGGCGCTGAGGAAGGCCGCCGTCTCAACTGCCCAGCG
>CADCWH010000131.1 GCA_902806395.1 uncultured Thermomicrobiales bacterium
CCACACAACGCCGGCGAGGAGATCGGGATGGCGGGCGTGGCCGAGCCGTCGACGGCCGCTTCACCGATCGTGTCTTCTGGCCTCGGCGGGGCGTCGGACGGGACGCAGGTGCCGCACGGGTCTCCGACGGCCGTGCCGGGCAAGCCGATGGCTCCGATCGCCGGCGGGCCAAGCGGCAATAGTCCGCTGGCCGAGCAGGCCATGGACCGGGGGTCCGGAGATCAAGTCGCCGATCCGTCGGAGGACCTGGCGCGAGTCGAGACCGACCCGCTAGCGGGCGACCAATCGTGAGTGTCGCCACCGGCCCGGCCGCGGATGAACGCGTGACCTATCTCCATCTCGTGCCGGAGCCTGTCTGGCGGGCCAATCAGCGTGAGGAGTATTTCCCCGAGGCGTTCGACCGGGAAGGGTTCATCCATTGCACCATCGGTGATGCCGAGCTGATCGCCGCTGCCAACCGGTTCTACGTCGAGGACCCGCGGTCGTTCCTGGTCCTGACCCTTGACCCGGCCAGGATCACCTCCCCGGTCACCATCGAGGACCCGAGATCGGTCTTCCCCCACATCTTCGGTCCGTTGAACCGGGACGCCGTCATCGGGACGCGACGGATGTCGAGGGACGCTGGCGGGACCTTCTTGAGCATCGAACCTGCGGGGCCAATGGAACAGTAGCCCGCATGGAGGTTCCCCGGCCCGCGAGCCCCCACACTAGCATCATCAGACGGACGATACCGGGAGGTTGCGAGGGCGATCGGCCGGGTTGGAGAGGGAGATCGGCTAGGTCGTGTTCGCGGGGATCGGGCGGTTTGCCTATCGGCGCAGATGGTTCATCGTCGGGGTCTGGACCCTGCTGCTGCTGGGGGCGATCCCGGCAATCCTCAACATCGAGGATGTCCTGAAGGTCGGCGGCTTCTCCTCGCCCGAGATCGAATCGGCCCGAGCCCGGGCGGCCCTCGAGCGGGATATCGGCCTCGCCCCATCCCAGATGGTCGTGCTGTACCAAAGCACGACACTGCGAAGTGATGACCCCCGCTTCCTCGATCAGGTGGAAGCCTCGCTCTCGGGCGTCCGAGAGTTGCCTCTCGTCACCGACGTCTTGTTGCCGTCCGAGGACGCCAGCCTGATCGCCCGCAGTGGCCGCCTCACCTACGCGCTCGTCGGCTTGAACCTGCCGCCGGAAGACGCCCAGCGCGAGGTCGAACCGTTCCGGGCCGCGATGGTCGACCAGCCAGACCTGACCTATACCCTAGGCGGGGCACCCGTCTTTTACGCCGACATCGAGACGGTCAGCCAGCGCGACCTGCGGCGGGCCGAGCTGATCGCCTTCCCCTTCGCCCTCATCGCCCTCCTGGTCGTCTTCGGATCGGTGGTCGCCGCCGTGGTCCCGTTGCTGGTCGGGGGGCTCAGCGTGGCGGTAGTGCTCGCCGCCCTCTATGGGATCGGCCACGTCACCGACCTGTCGATCTTCGTCCTCAACCTCGCCTCGATGCTTGGACTGGGCCTGGCGGTGGACTATTCCCTCTTCGTTTCCAGCCGGTTCCGAGAGGAACTGGCTGCCAACGGCGGCGACGTGCCGAGGGCGATCGAGCGGTCGGTGGCGATGGCCGGCAAGGCGGTCTTCTTCTCCGGTCTGACGGTGCTGATCGGACTGTCGGGACTCGTGTTCTTCTCGTTCATGTTCCTTCGCTCGGTCGGCATCGCCGGCACCGTCGTCGTGGCGATCGCCACCGTCGCCGCCCTGACCCTGCTGCCGGCCACCTTGGCCATCGTCGGCACCCGGATCAATCGCTATCCCCTCCCCGTTCCCGGTCGTCGCCGACGGGCGGAGGCGCGCCTCGCGGCCGGGGCCGACCACCACGATGGCAACTGGTCCCGATTGGCCCGGGGCGTGATGCGCCACCCCGTCCTGGTCCTGATCCCGACGCTGGCACTGCTCGTGACCCTGGGCCTCCCATTCCTCAACGTCAACGTCTCCTCGCCGGACGGGCGCATCCTGCCTCCCGACCTGGCCTCCCGGCAAGGGTTCGACCTGATATCGGCGGAGTTCGGGGCCGGGGAGATCTCGCCATTCCTGATCGCTGTCCAATCCCCGACCTCGGTCTACTCGGCCGAGAACGTCGCCGCCCTCGCCGCCCTCATCTCTCAACTCGAGGCGGACCCCCGCATCGTCCGGGTCCAGAGCATCGTCACCTACGGTGGTGACCTCGCCGGGGAGTCCGGGGCCGTGGTGCTCGCGGGACGGCGGGCGCTCGAAGGCCTCGGCGTCGACACCGGCCTGGACCGACTCTCCTCCGACCGGGCCACGGCCGTGCTCGCCTACACCGATGCGGCGGCCAACGACCCGTCCAACAAAGACCTGCTCGCCGACATCCGCCGCGACATGCGCCCCGGCGGCGACCTGACGATGTTGGTCGACGGCGGCACGGCCGAGATCGTCGATGTCGTGGACCTGATGTACCGGGACTTCCCCCGCGCCATCGTGCTGGTGATCGTCGCCACCTATGTGGTGCTCATGATCCTGTTCCGCTCGGTGATCCTGCCCCTCAAGGCGATCCTGATGAACACGCTCTCGATCCTCGCGTCCTACGGTGCCCTGGTCTATATCTTCCAGGAGGGGCACTTCGCCTCATTCTTCCGTTTCACGCCGCTGGGGTTCGTCGAAGCCTCGTTACCCGTGATCATGTTCTGCATCTTGTTCGGCCTCAGCATGGACTACGAGGTCTTCCTGCTCTCCCGGGTGCGGGAAGAGTGGGACCGGACCGGAGACAACGTCCAGAGCGTCGCCATCGGTCTCGAGCGCAGTGGCCGGATCATCACGAGCGCCGCCCTGATCGTGGTGGTCGTCACGTCCTCGTTCATCAGTGCGGACGTGATCCTGATCAAGACCCTGGGCCTCGGCATCGCCATCGCCGTCTTCCTCGACGCCACGATCGTTCGGGCCCTGCTCGTCCCGGCGACGATGCGCCTGCTTGGCCACTGGAACTGGTGGATGCCTACTCGACTCGGCCGCTTGCTGCCCGATCGCAACTTGATCGAAGAACCCGCCCCCTGACAGGCTTGCCCTTCACTGTCGATCACCCCGGAACGGAGTCGCCCCATGTCCCCCCGACCCATCCCGCCGCGCCCGATCCGCCGCCGGACGTTCCTGGCGAGCGCCACCATTGCCTTGGCCTCGACGGGCCAGTGGATCTCGAGCCCGCTAACGTCGGTGCTGGCCACCCAGGCTACCCCGTTCGCCGAGGCGTCGCCCGGCATCGACGACGCGCCTGACCCCGTGACATTCCCACGGGACGACGCGGCACACGCCGCCGCGGTCGAGTGGTGGTACTACACCGGACACCTCTTCGCCCCGGACGGGCGTCGATTCGGATTCGAGCAGGTGGTCTTCAAGGGAGAACAGGGCGGCACGATCGGGTATGCCTCGCACGCCGCGATCACCGACGGCACGGCTGGCAAATTCATCTACGACCAGCGCCTCGCCGGACCCGAGACGGCCCAACCAGGCCCCGGGTTCAACCTGGTCATCGGGGACTGGGTGATGCGCGGTGAGGGTGGCGAGGACCGCCTCCGGATGACCCTCCCCGGCTATGCGATGGCCGTCACGGTGACCGCGACGAAGCCGCCCGCCCTCCACGACGGTGACGGTTACATCGACTACGGCAATGGTCAGGCGTCCTACTACTACTCTCGGACCAGGATGGTCGTCGAAGGCATCCTCGACGTCGGCGGAGAGGCGCTGGCCGTCACCGGCGAGGCCTGGATGGACCACCAATGGGGCGACTTCGACACCTTCTCGGGTGGGGGATGGGACTGGTACAGCATCCAGCTCGAAGATGGCTACGACGTGATGCTCTACCTGATCAATGCACCAGACGGGACCCCGATCATCATTGACGGCTCGCTGGTGGACCCGGACGGGGCTCTGACGGTCCTCGACGGCGACGACTTTACGATCGAAGCGACTGATTCCTGGACCAGCGACGCGACTGGGATCACGTACCCCTCCGGCTGGGAGGTGTCGCTGCCGCGGGAGGGTTTGATCCTCGCCCTCGTGCCGACCCTGCCCGAGCAGGAACTGGACACCACGGCCACTACCGGGGTGATCTACTGGGAGGGCGAAGTCACCGTCGAGGGCGAGCGGGACGAGGCACCGATCGCCGGTCTTGGGTATGTCGAACTTACCGGCTACGGGGAGCGATCATGAGTGGCATATCACCGGCGCACGGCGGCAGCACGCCCGCGGACACCTCCTCCACAGTCGGCGACTGGCCCGCCGACCTGCCGGGAACCGATTGGCAAGGACACGACTGGACCCGAGCCCGACGCTACCGGCGAGTTCGGATGGCGACCGGCGCGGCGAGCCTGGCGATCTCCGTCGCCCGGGACGCCTGGCTGGCATTCGGTGGCCGTTCGGCGGCGTTGAAGCGTGGGACCGATGCCCGATCCCCTCACCCCGCGCTCCGTGACGCGGTGTTCGTCACGTCCCTCTCGGCGGGGGAATGGGCGGCGGGCTTGCCGGTCGGGTTCGCGCTCGGTCACCTGGTCGAACGCTCCTTCGGCCTCACCCGGCAGAGCCCACGCGGCTGGCTCGGGGAGCGCGCCAAGGGGTTCGCGCTCGGGACCGCGATCCAAATGCCGCTCACCCTGGGGGTGTTCGCGGTCGTCCGGCGCCGGCCCGACGACTGGTGGCTCGTCCTCGCGGGCGGGGCACTGCCGCTAACGGTGCTGGCGACCTACGCCGGGCCAGTCCTGATCGCGCCCCGCTTCAACCGCTACGTCCCAGTCGAGGACCCGGCCTTGACCGACCGGATCACCGCCCTGGCCGAGCGGGCCGATGTCCCCATATCGGCGGTATACCGGATGGACATGAGCCGCCAGAGCGAAAAGGCCAACGCATTCTTTACCGGGATCGGAGCCACCAAGCGAATCGTGCTGGCCGATACCTTGATGGATCGCTTCGCACCGGACGAGGTCGAGGCCGTGGTCGCCCACGAGTTTGGTCACCAGGTCCACGGCGACATCTGGCGCCTGACCGCCATCACCGGCGCCGCCGGCTTCGCCCTCACCTGGGGCATACGGGTGACCCTGTCCCGACTCCTGCCCGCGACCGCGGCCCGCACCGGCGTGCGGTCCCCCGGCGATGTCGCCGGGCTGCCACTGTGGTCCCTAGCTGGTTTGCTCCAGGCGGCGATGCTCGGCCCCGCCTTCGCCGCCTACAGCCGTGCGATCGAGCGGCGGGCTGACCGCTTCGCCATCGGCCTCACGGGCGACGGTCCGGCCTATGCCCGGGCGATGGTCCGCCTCGCTCACCAGAACATGAGTGACCCCGCCCCACCGCGATGGCTGGTCCGGGCGATTGCCACCCACCCGCCCGTATCGGAGCGCGTCGCCGAAGCACTGGCGACCGGCAGCGCTCACACTCCCGGCGACGCGGCAGCCGGTAGTCGCTAAATTCGGCCCCTGGGACGGATTGGGCGAGTAGGCTAGAATCGCCCGGCGAGCGGCTACCGTGGGGGTACGACGTGGGGACCGATGTCATGAGGCGCGCGGACGAAGGTGACACCTTCGTGTGGAGGAAAGGCCGTGCCGAGGTGATCGTGGCCCGGGAAGGGGCTGGTTGGCTGGTGCTCTATATCTCGGCCGGTCGCTTGCTCGGGCCGCCCCAGATCCTGCACGAGGGTCGGCACCGCCAGCCCAACCACGCCGCCTGGGACGTGATGGCCCGGGTGATCCGCGCCTCCCGCGACGAGGAGGAGGGCATGCGGGTCGCCCGCGATGCGACCCGTTGGATGCGCGAGCGCACCTCTGGCCCGGACGCCTCGCCAGATGTCCGGGGATGAACGAGCACCGCGGGGACTGCCGGACGACCACCGGCCCGATCGATACTCGCGCGGCTTCTGCCGTTCCGGCCACGACTTGCTGGAGAGGGTCCGCGGCGTACGGCTCCGACCCGCCGCTGGCCGGCCGTGCCTGAGTTACCCGAGGTCGAAACGGCACGCCGCTACCTCGAGCGAGACGTGGTCGGTCTCCGGTTGGAGGCCATTGCCGTCCGTTTGCCCAAACTGTTGCGCGATTCGCCCCTGCCTGACTCGGCGATCCTGGTCGGACGTGACCTCCTGGGAGTGCACCGTCGGGCGAAGGTCCTCTGGCTCGACTTCTCGGGTGACCTGACGTTGATGATGCACCTGAGGCTGGCGGGCCAGATCGCGGTCTTCCGACCGGATGGCACACGGGCGGTCGCCGGACATCCCGTCCCCGCTCCGGCCGGTCCCTACCCGCATAAGGTCACCCACGCCGACTTGCGGTTCTCGGGCGGGACCGTTGTCCACTACAGCGACGTGCGTCAGTTCGGCTGGTGGCGAGTGCTGCCGACGGGTGCGGTCGGGGAGACGGTCGGGGGGTTCGACTTCGGCCCGGAGGCCATCGGCGACGAGATCGTCACCGGTCCCTGGCTACGGGAGCGGTTCGGCCGACGGGGAGTTCCGGTGAAGGCGCTCCTCCTCGACCAGTCGGTCGTCGCCGGGCTCGGCAACATCTACGTCGACGAGGCTCTCCACGCGGCACGGGTCCACCCGGCGCGGCCAGCGTCGTCCCTGGATGACGGGGAACTCGACCGCCTGGCCGAGACGATCCCCTGGTCATTGCGGGAGGGGATCGCGCAGGGCGGGGCTAAGATCATCCACCAACGCGCCTATCCCATCGACGGTTTCCCGGCGATCCACGCGCGGGAGGGCGAGCCCTGCCTAAACTGCGGCGGACCGATCACCAAGACGCGAGTGGGGGGACGCGGCACCTACGTCTGCCTCACCTGCCAACCCGCGCCCGCCTCACGAGGTACCGACGAAGCGGTCGCCGATCCGAGCTAGGGCCGGAAATCGGCCTCCGGAGTGATCGTCCGGACATAGGCGGCGATCAGGGACGCGGCGGCGGCGAGGTCGGCGAGGCTGACGATCTCGTTCGGCGAGTGCATGTACCGGTTCGGGATCGAGACCAGGCCGGTCGCCGTGCCCGGGCCCGCCGAGATCATCGCGTCGGCGTCGGTACCGCTGGTCCGCGGCGCGCCCTGGACCGGGCAGTCCATCGACAGGTCTGTCGCCGCCCGGCGCAGGCCAGCGAACACGACCGGGTTGATCGAGGCACCACGGGTGAGGACCGGTCCGCCACCCAGGCGGACTTCGCCATCGCTCTTCTTGTCGGCGTCCGGGTAGTCGCTGGCGTGGGTGACGTCGATCGCGATCGCCACCGTCGGCGCGAGGCGCACCGCCGCCGTCTTCGCCCCGGCGAAGGAGATCTCCTCCTGGGTCGCGGCCAACGCGACCACCTCCACCCCGGCGGGAGGGTCGGTGGCCAGCAGGCGCAGCGCCTCCAGGGCCACGAATGTCCCCACGCGGTTATCCAGTGCCCGCGCCACGACCAAGTCGTCGGTGAGCTGCATGAACGGGGCCTCGATCACTGCCGGGTCGCCCGGTGTCACCTTCTCCAGCGCCGCGGCCCGATCGGTCGCCCCGATGTCGATCCACAGGTCCCGCAGTTTCGTCGCCTTGCCATCGTCATCGCGCCGGACGATATGGGCCGCCTTCCGCCCGATCACGCCCGCGACCGGTCCGCCCGCCCCGGCGATCCGGACCCGTTGTCCGGGGAGCACCTGGGCATCCCACCCCCCGATCCCGTCAAACCACAGGAAGCCCTTCTCGTCGATATGGGTGACGAGCAACCCGATCTCGTCGATATGCCCTTCGATCACGACGATGGGCTTCGGCGCGTCGGCCTCCCCGGCGCGACCCGGTGGCAACCTGGCGTAGGAGTTGCCGAGGACATCGCGGTCCACGGTGGCGAACGTCTCGGCCTCGCGACGCCATACGCCGGCCGCCTCTGACTCGTACCCGGAGGGGGACGCGGCGTCGAGCAGGGCGCGGAGAAAGTTGATCGCGCGTTCTTCCATCGGGTCACTCCATGGCGTGTGGTCTTGGGGCGTCGATCACGGCGTGGCAGTTGGGTCCGGCGTGCAGTCCAAGGCGAGTCGGGGTTAGGTCACATCGGCCCAGCCCACGTTGGTCTCCTCCGGGACAAAGCCAGTGCGGTCGAGACGTTCGACCGTGTCCGGCAGGTCGCCCGGGTCCGTGACCAGGACACCACCGTATCGGCCGATATCGGTCGCCACGGCGTCGTTCCACCTCGCAATCAATGATCGCAGCGCCCGTCGCCGTTCGGCGACCCGGGCGCCCCCTTCCGGGCCATCTCCGGTCACCGTGATTCTTGGTGTCGCCACGCCGAGGACGATCGGGCGGGCGCCGACCTCGGCGAGCGCGGCAACGGTCCCCGCGATTTCCTCGCGGAGCCGATCCACGGGCGTCCCCGCCAGGGCCAGTTCACTCATGCCGTCCACGATGGCCACGCGCGGCGGTTGAGCGAGCACCTCGTCGAGAGGGACGGAGGTGACGGGTCGGGTCTCTTCCCTGCCCCCCTGTCGTCGGGACACCTCGTCCAGCGCCGCGACCCAATCCGGGTGAGACGGGTCACGAGCGGTCCCATTCGCCGCTCCCTCCGTCCACGGACCGCGGACGGAGGTCACGGCGAGGACTGGGCGTCGCCGGCCCCCATGGCGCCACTCGGGACGGTCCACCAGGGCAGCGACGAGCGCGGTGAGCGCGGCCACGGCTACCGCGGCCACGACGAGTCCATAGGTCGTCATCTCCACACGGCGTCCCTCAGCACGATCACCTCGGAGTCCTCTTAGGTGAGGACGAGACCCCTCCGCAACCTCCCGCGCCACGGGACCGAGCCGGTCAGTCCAGCCCTCCGATGTGGCGGTGCGGCGGCCAACTGACGGGGTGTCCAGTCTACTCCGGCCAAGCAGTCAAGGGCCGCCAGGTGTCCCCCCAGGCGTCTCCCGGGACAACCGCCGACCCGTAGCGGTCGAGCCAATATCATCCCCCGGGCGGCGGAGGCAAGGGTCGTTGGGTCGGCGTGGCGGTCGGAGGCAATGACACGGTGATGGTCGGCCGCACGGTAGCAGTCCGCACGACCGTCGGTATTACCGTCGGCCGTGGCGTCGCCGTTGGCTGTGGCGTCGCGGTCGGGACCGCCGTCGGGGTCGAGGTCGGTCGGGGGGTCGGAGTCGGCACGGCCGCCGTGGCCGTCGGGACCACCGTGGCGATGCTGGCGGCGACCGGTGCAGGCGGGGGCGCCGGCTGGGAGGTAGGTGCGGGGACCGCGGTCGCGGTGGGACTTGGGGTAGCAGTCGGCGGCACCGGAGTCACCGTCGGTTCTAATGTCGCGGTGGGCGGCACCGCCGTGGCGGTCGGGCGGGGGGTCACGGTCGGCACCGGAGTCGCGGTCGGAGGGACCGGCGTCGCGGTGGGCATGGTCGTCGCGGTTGGGGGCAACGGCGTCTGGGTGGCGGTGGCCGTCGGGACGGAGGCGCGCGGCCCGACCGGGAGCGCGCCGGTGGTCGGGGCCGGTGGGGCGGTCGGCGCCTCGGTCGCGGTCGGGACCGCCGGGATGGTCGGAGAAGGGGCAGGACTCTCGGTCGGTGCGATGTCACCGGTCGCGGTGGCGACCGGGGTCAGGGCATTCGGTGTCCCGGCCGCAGATGGGGCTGGGGCCGTGGCCCGGACGGACGGCGCGGTGGCGGTGGGTGCCGTGCCATCATCGCTGCTCGCGACGGTGGGGGCAACGGTGGTCGAGGTCGCGGGGGCGACCGTGGACTCGGCGGCGGCCGTCGACGTGGGAGACCGGTCTGCACCGTCGTCGCTCGCGCCACATGCGGTCAGGGTCACCACGATCGCGACGGCGATCACCAAGCGGGAGGGACCCGGACCAGCCGACCGTCGACGGGGCATGGAGACTCCTTACATACTCACCAACGCGTCATCGTCCGGTCGAGCAGGGTCCCACGCATCGTTCCGCATCCTAGGGGGTGACGCCGATGACCGCAAGCGTACCCGTCGAGCCACTGGTGAGCACCGCCGTGCTGGCGGGTGGACAGAGCCGCCGGATGGGCCGCGACAAGGCTAGCCTCGTCCCGACAGACCAACCGTCGTCCTTGCTGGGGATGGTCGCCGGTGTGCTCGGGGCCATCTCGGACGACGTGCTGGTCATCGGCGGCACACCGGAGCAGGGGGTCCCGCCGGCCACCCGATCCGTCCCGGACGAGCCCGGTCACGCCGGACCGCTGCGCGGCATCGCGGCGGCCCTCCGGGCTGCCCGTCATGACTGGTGTCTAGTGGTCGCCTGCGACCTCCCCTTTCTCTCCCCGGACCTCCTGCGATGGCTCTGTGTCGAGCGGACCGGGGTGGATGCGGTGGTACCCCTGACGCGAGCCAGCGGAAGGGAGGCTCACGGGCGACCCCAGCCACTCCATGCCGTCTACCACCGCCGGTGCCTCCCCGTTGCCCTCGACCTACTGGCCTCGACCGGTCGGGCAGGCGCGCTCTTGGAACGAGTCAGCGTCTCCTTCGTCGAGGAGGACGAGCTGCGTCGATTCGATCCGACGCTCCGGTCTCTGACCAACCTCAACACACCTAAAGACCTCGCCACCGCCTTCGGTGCCCAGGCCGACGCCGGCGCGGTCGCCGCGCCCCATCGGCTATACTCGACGGGTGATCCGCGATCCGGGGAACGAGAGCGATGAGGCGAGAACGGGCGATGACCGACGGCCTCGGACGACGCGACACGGTGCGCCTGGCCTGGCGCCTGCGCCGCGATCCTCGCGTGCCCGGATGGCAGAAGTGGTTGCCGGTCGTGGTCGCCGCGGCATACGTGGTGATGCCTTTGGACCTGGTCCCCGATGTGTTCCTGGTGATCGGCCAGGTCGATGACCTCGGAGTCGTTGGCCTGATGTTGGCCTCGCTGGCCCTCCTACCCCGGGTGGCGCCCCGCCAGGTGGTCGAAGAGCACCTGGTCGCGATGGGCCGTGGTCGGCGGGAGTCGATCCAAAGGGACGCCCGGCGAGGATCACCGTCGGGGACTACCGGCGGCGAGGTGATCGACACGCCGTACCACGTACGCTGATCGCGTCCATCTCACCCCCCACCGTCTGCCGGGGTACCGGCACCCAGGCGAACGTGCCATGAGCGACGAGGAATGAGGCAACGATGAGCGTCACGTCCAACCCGTCCCGGAAGCCAGGACCGCGCGGCAACGAGCGGCGGCGCGAGAAGGGAGTCAATCCCGCCACCCGCCGGGCGATGGAGATCCGTCGGGCCGAGACGGTCGCCCGGTCGGCCCCGATCACGGCCGGCGAGCAACGGAACGTGCCCGCCCCCCGGATCGGCCGGCGTGACTCGGTCGCCCGGGCCACCAGGGGGCCGGCCGCCCTTCCCCGTGGAATCGAGATGCTCTACATCCGTCACGACTTACGTCGGATGATTTTCACCGCCGTTGGCTTACTGGTGCTGATGCTGGTCGTGCTGGTGATCTTGACCGCGATCTAGGATACCCTCGCTTCAATCGACCGTGGCCATCACCAGGAACCTCGCGGGGCTGATCCGGATACCCACACGACGACAATGACACGGCCGACGAGAAGTCCTCGTCGGCCGTGTCGCTTCCTGGGGAGCTTCTGCCGGGACTCCTGGTCCCATCCTAGCGGTCCCGCACGGCCGAATAGCGAGCCGATACCGGCCCCGAGATCCGCCGCTGGCTGAGACGAATCCGGATCGGTCGACCCGGTTAGTGGGTCGGGTTCGCCAGGCTGCCGCCGGTGCCCGGCTCTCCCAGCGACTCCCGTTCCTCGGACGAGACCTGATCGTCGCCGGTGGCCTCGGCAGCATCGAGGGATTCCGTCTCGGCATCGTGACCGACCGCCGCAGCTTGGGCGATATCGGTGACCCGCCCCTCCTCCGCGACTTCGGCGACGGCAACGGCCGCGTCCGGGTCAACGGCAGTGGCCGTGGCGGCGATGTCGCCGGACTGACCGGACATCACGCCACTCGTGATCACGGGATCTTCACCGGGGTGCTCACTCTGATCGTTCACCCCCTGCGCCGCGTCGTCCCCGTCTTGAACCGGGGTATCGCCGCCGTCCGCGGAGCCGCCGACCTCGACGTTTTCCTCTTCCGATGGCTCCCACCCATTGACCGTCGCCCCGCGGCCCTCTGTCGCCAGTTCGATCAGCCGGTCACCCAGCCGCTGCTCGAACAGGTTGTTCCGCATCATCCGCTGGAAGTACTCGCCGCCGTAGATCTCGCGCAGTCGCTCCGGCTCGGCGGCACCAGCCGACAGTCGGTCGATCTCGGCCGCGATGTCGTCATCGGTAACGACGATGCCCTCCCGCTCGGCCACCGCCCGGATCACCAGGGACGACCGCAGGCGCCGGGCCGACTCGGGCCGCATCTCGTCCCGCATCTCCTCCAGCGTCTGGCCGTTTGATCGGAGATACGTCTCGAGGGGGACCTGCTCGCGAGCCAGATTCTGGCGCAGCCGGTTGATGTCCTCGTCCAAACTCTCCTCGACCATCGCCGCCGGCGGGTCGACCACGGCCGCCGCGGTCATGGCCTCGGTGACCTCGTTGATGACCTGGGTCCGCAGTTCGCGGGTCTTGGACTGGTGGAGGTCGGACCGCACCTTCCGGCGGAGGTCCTCGACCGATTCGGCCTCACCGATCTCCTTCGCGAAATCATCGTCCAGGGACAGGGGCTCCCGCTCCTTGAGCGCGAGGAGTTTGACGGTATAGGTCAGCGTCTTGCCCCGGATCAACTCGTCCACGGACTCGTCGTCGTCCTCGAAGACGATGTCGAAGGTCCGCTCCTCCCCGACGTTCATCTCCCGCAGCTGCTCGAGTAATCCCTCGAAGAGGTTGCTCTCGCCCAGGACGAAGGTCGCCCCTTCCACCGGCGCCTGGAACGGCTCGCCGGCATCCGTCACCGCGATGTCGAGGGTCACCTGGTCACCGTCGCGAGGGGTGCGTGGCTCGGCGGGGTCGACCCACGGGCTCCGGGTGATGCGCAGCCGGTCGATCACGGTGTCGACCTCGGACTCCTCGATCGCGGCATCCCGTGGCTCGACCCGGACATCGGCATAGCCAGCGAGGTCCACCTCGGGATAGACCGGAACCGTGATGGAGAAACCAACCGGCTCCACCGCCGTGATCTCCACCTCCGGCTGGGCCACGGGAATCAGCGACTCCTGGGACAGCGCCTGGCGATAGAGGGTGTCGATCACCTCCTTATGCGCTTCCTCGACGAAGATGCCCCGCCCGTAGAGGCGCTCGATCATCACCCGGGGCGCCTTCCCCTTCCGGAAACCCGGCACGGCGATGTCTTTGCCGACCGAGCGATAGGCGCGGTCTAGGGCAGCATTGAACTCGGCATCATCGGCGACGATATCCAGCCGGACTTGGCTCTCCGGCAGGCGCTCTACGCTCAGCTTCACGACCACTATTCCTTGGCTATGCCGGCGAACTCACCAGAGCGACGGCCACGGCGCACGCGCGAGGGCCGTTCGACGGCGTCGCCGCTGGGCGAGATCGAACGGCCCTCGAAAGACTCATCCCTGGCGGGCGAGTATAGCAGAGGAAGGCACCGCCCTCCCGACACGATACCGAGCACCACGCCGCGAACGCCTGAGCCGAGCAACGTCGGGACCGTTCACCCCCCGTCCGGATCCGCGCGTCCGATCGCGCCTGGTTCACGCGTGCTGCCGCTGTCGTCCTGCGCCGTCCCACAACTGGCGGTTTCACGACCGGGCCACGTCCCTGACCTAGTCGGCACCTGTGACGCACGGACACAGTGAACGTACATATTGCCACCGGAGTCTGCCGGGTGCTAAGGTGGCTCTATCGCCCCGCAACGATCAAATGTCGTGTCCGTTCGCTTCGTCAGGCGGACCGTCCTGCTCGACGTACCCGAGCCCGTGATCCCGCATGGGAGCTGGCACCGCCACGGTGTCGATCGAGGGACCGTCGGGCGTCCCGCGCCCTGACCAGCGTGGGTACCACGGAAACGCGACGGATTGGCCGATCAGAGGGCAGACGTTCAGGCAGGGGGAGGGTGCGTGTCCCAGGTCACACGGAACAATGGCCGGTCGTCGGATCGGAGGCGAGGCCGGGACCGCGTGACGCGGGCCGCGATGGCATTGCTGGTCGTTATGGTCCTCCTGGCCCCGGGCGTCGGGGGGCCGGTCGTCCGTGGAGCCAACCAGACGGCAGGCGGGCAGACCGGTACCATCTCCGGCACTGACGGGGTGCTGCTACGGGCCGAGCCCGCTTTCGACGCCGCGGTTGTCACCTCACTCTCCCCGGGCACCGTGGTTACCCTGCGGATCGACCAAGTCGATACCCGGTTGGATCCAGACGGGACCACTCGCTGGTGGCCGGTCAGCGCCGCCGGGGAAGATGGCTGGGTCGCGGGCTATTACCTGGACACCGATGTATCAGACCCTGCCCTCGGCAGCGATCCGGGGGCGTCAGGTCAGGCGGGTGATCAGCAAGCTATCCCGGGTGACACCCCGACTGAGCCAGCCAATTCGATCGACGACGCCGACGCCCTGCCAGCCGGGACCACGGCTCGGGTCATCGACCCGGACGGCGTCAATCTGCGGTCAGCCCCGAGCACCACCGCCGAGGTCCTCGACACCCTCGCTCCTGACACGGTCGTCGATCTCCGCACGGACGAGGAAGATACCGTCATCGACGGTGACTTACGATGGTGGCCGGTCCGCGTCTACGGCCAGGATGGCTGGATCGCGGGGAGTTACCTCGGCACCGGCGACGGCACCACGAGTTCGTCGAGCGATGCACCGGGCCAGACGCAAGGACCTGCTGCCCCGACATCTCCATTCCGCGCTGGACAGTACGTCGGCACCACCGCCGATGAGGGGCAGAACATCCGGGCCGCGGCCGCCCCGGATGGTGAGCGGGTCGGGTTCGTCGACCCGGGTGAAGTCGTCCAGGTCATGGATGGTCCTGCGGCCGGAGGGAACTCGGTCGCTGGGTGGTACCTGATCACTGACGGCGACGTCACCGGCTACGTCGATGGCGACCTCCTCGTCGCTGCCGGCCAACCGGCCGCCCCCGCACCAGAGCAGGGACGGCCCACGCCGGAGCGACAGGCAGCCTTGTTCGACCGCGGCGACCTGGTCCAACCCGCCGACGGCGACGGTATCAACATCCGGGAGACCTCCTCGACAGACTCGGCGGTGGTCGATACGTTGGACGCCGGCACTCGCCTCCAGGTCGTTGGTGATGCCGCATACGACGACGCGGGGTCCGTCTGGTACCCGGTGGCCTCCGGAGATGTCACCGGATTCGCGGCGGGTGACTTCTTGGTCCAGGCGTCCTCCGAGCCGCCGATCCCCTCCGCACCAGAACCGACACCGGTCCCCGCCCCCCCGACGGTCGGTGTTGCGACCGGCGCCTTCATCATGCCGGTTCTCGGCTATACCTTCACCCAGGGCTATGGGTGTAGCCCCTACGCGTTCGAGCCGTGGGATGGCGGGATCGGCTGCCACTTCCACAACGGTATTGACCTCGCCGCCAACTCGTACACCCCAATCCTGGCCAGCGACGGCGGCACGGTCCGATACGCCGGATGGTGTGACTGTGGACTTGGGTATTATGTCGAGATCGACCATGGCAACGGCTTCGCGACCGTCTACGGCCACATGGCTGAGATGCCCTACGTCGCGACCGGACAGCTCGTCAACCAGGGAGAGGTCATCGGGCCCATCGGCAGCACCGGTCTCTCGACCGGTCCCCACACCCATTTCATGCTCAAGGTGAACGGGAGCACCGTCGACCCACTTGGCTATGTTAGCTAGTTCGTGGGTCACCGCGCGGACCCGTCCTCGGCAACGTTCCCCCGCACGTTGCCAGCTCGATGGCCGCAGGGCCGTCAGCGACTCTGGTGACGACCACTCGAAGTGTCATCGCGTGTTGTCGCAGACGACAGGAACGTCCGGAGTCGGGCCAACTGGTCGGTCGCGCCTGGCCAATACTGGGCGGTGTCGTCTCTGACTCAACGATGACCGGTCGCGCGGTTCACGACGACATACGGTCCCGCTGACCTAGGACCCGGCGAGGGGAAGGAGCGTCCGATGTGTCCCCTGGCCGAGAGCGAACGGGCTGAGGTTGCCCGTCGGGTCCTCGCCGGTGAGGACATTCCCATCACCTTCCGGGATGTCCTCTTCCCGCCCCCGAATCGGCCCACCTTGATATGGCCCGGCCGAGAGATGGCACGAGAAGAATATGCCGCCGTGGACACCGCAGTATCGCCCGTGGAACGGGTCCAGGGAGCGGGACGATCCAACAGCGTGTCGGTCACCTCACCCTCTGGGCTTCCCGCGCCGAGCACGGCGTCCGTCGACGAGGGACCGGCAGCGGGAGCGGCGACGCCCACTCCGGCCTGGACCAACCGTCTCTTCCTCGGTGACGCACTCGATGTCGCCCACGCCCTCGCGGGTCTAGGATCAGCCGGGGGCGCGTCGGGCGGGCCGGTGAAGCTCGTCTATCTTGATCCCCCGTTCATGACCGGCACTCCCGTACGCTCCGAAGTGCCCGTCGGCGATGGCGCCAATGGCAACCTCACGGTCTCGATCCCCGCCTATGCCGATGCCTGGACCGACGGGCTCTCCACATACCTCTCGATGCTCGTGCCCCGCCTCTACGCCCTCCATCGGGCGCTGGCGGAGGACGGTTGCCTGTTCTTCCATGCCGACTGGCGCGTCTCGGCCGCGATCCGCCTGGTCCTGGACGAGATCTTCGGAGCTGACCGCCTGGTCAACGAGATCGTCTGGACCTATGGCCTCGGCAACGCGAGAGCCCGCCGGGCCTTCCCCGCCAAGCACGACACGATCCTGTTCTATGCGAAATCGGACACCTACCACTTCGAGGCGCCGCGCGGCCCGGTCACCCCGGCCATGGAGACCAAGTATCGCCACCAGCGGCCAGACGGCAGTCGGTTCATGCGCTCCTATGGCAAGGAGTACGATCTGCGGGGCGGCAAGCCGGTCGGCACCGTCTGGGACCTACCGAGTATCGCCCCGACCAGTCGAGAGCGAACCGGCTATCCGACCCAGAAACCCGAGCGCCTGCTGGAGCGGATCATCCTCGCCGTGACGACACCGGGCGACCTCGTCTTCGACCCATTCTGTGGCTCGGGCACCAC
>CADCWH010000132.1 GCA_902806395.1 uncultured Thermomicrobiales bacterium
GACCCGTCGATGAGCGGGTGGCTCCTGGGGCCGGAGCACCTCTTCGGCAAGGCGGCCGTGGTTGAGGTGCCACTGGGGGAGGGCACGGTCGTGCTCATGGCCTGCAGACCCTACTTCCGGGCACAGGCCAGGGGCACCTATAAGTTCTTGTTCAACGCCATAACCCAGGCTGGCTCCCGGCCGAGTCGCCTCGAACTCGGCGGCTGAGCCGACGAGTCCACGCCTGGTGACCGGAGTCGGGACGGGGACGAGGCAACCGTCGTTCCCCGTCCCCGACGGCGTGTCAGGCCCGATCGGCCGCCAGGTCGAGCGCCACCATCGCGGCGTTGACGATCGTGTCAACGTCGATGCCGACCGTCCGGTATAGGTCTGCGCGGCTGCCCGACTGGCCGAACTGGTCGACCCCGAGGGGGACGACCGGGACACCGTGGATGCCCCCGAGGAACGCAAAGGCATGCGAGGCGCCGTCCTGCACGGTGACCAGCGGGACGCGGCGCTCCGCCGTCGGGAAGAGGGTCGCGAGGTGGCCGGGGTCCGGGGTCGTCCGGGCATCGGCTAATTGGGACCGTCGCATCGCGCGTAAGGCGGCAAAGAGGCGGTCGCCGCTCGTCACGTTGATGACGGAGGCGGCGATGCCCTCGGCGTGGAGGCGCCGGGCGGCCCCGACCGCCTCGGGGACCATGATTCCGGCGGCGGCGATGGTCACGGCATCCGAGACGGGCAAGTCCGGGGTTGCCAGTTCTCGGTCGATGAGCCTGTACCCGCCGAGTAGGACCTGGCGGAGCCATTCTTCCTCACCCAGGCGGGCGATGGCGTCGGTCACGAGCGACTGGTCGATCGGTTTGGTCGAGAGACGGAGGTACGTCGAGGTACCGTGGTCGCGGTCCGAACATCGCCGGATCGCGTCGAGCAAGACAGCGTCGACCTCCTGACCGAAGCATGGCTCGTAGCTGACCAAACCCGGTAATTCGATGCCGAGTGAGGGGGTGACCGTACTTTGGTGGGCACCGCCTTCCGGGCTCAGCGAGACACCGGCCGGAGTCCCAGCGAAGATCATCTTCGCCCCGACGTAGAGGCTATAGATCAGGGCATCGAGTCCTCGGCATACGAAGGGGTCGTAGACCGTGCCGATGGGGATCAGGTGCTCCCCGGTCAGTTCGTGGGCCAGGCCAAACTGGCCGAGGGCCATGAACAGGTTCATCTCGCTGATGCCGAGTTCGATGTGGCGGCCGGTCGGGCCCGGCTGCCAGGTGATCATCCGACGCCCCTCGGCCTCGTAGTCCTGACTGGTCTCCGGGGCGAAGACGCCGACCTTGTTGATCCAGCCCGAGAGGTGGGTGGAGGTGGCTACGTCGGGAGAGAGGGTGACGATCCGCTCGCCGAGGTCGGGCACCTCGGTGAGACGGGTCAGGGCTCGGCCGAGTGCCTCCTGCGACGACGTGGACTTGGGGTGGCGGGCGTCCAAGCGGTCGGGCACACCAGCGGCGGGGAAGACCGGGCCTGCCGTCCGGTCCTCGTCGAGGCATTCGGCGGAGCGTGCGCACCACGCGGCCGCTGTGGAATCGGCCGGGAAGGTGGCCCAGTGATCGTCCGGGTCGATCCCGAATCCCTCCCGCAGGGTCTCCATCTGTTGGCCGGTGAGCAACTGGGAGTGGTTGAGCGGGTCGCCCGCGAAGGGGAGGCCCCAACCCTTGACCGTATAGGCGAAGATCACCACGGGGCGGTCGGTGACTCGGTCGGCCTCGCCGAAGACTTCGATCAATCGCGGCAGGTCGTGACCGCCGAGGTTGGCGATCAGGGGCTGGAGGTCCGCGTCGTCGACGGCGGCGACCGACGCCAGGATGTTGTCCCGGGCGGCGAGGTCGGCCACATCGGCGAGACGCTGGCGCAGGCGGGCGCCGTCCACGATCCGGATCAGGGCCTGGTACTCCTCGTTGCTCATCTCGTCGATGCGCCGTCGCAGGGCCGCGCCGGCTTCGCCGCGATCCATTTCCGACCCGAGACGAGTGCCGTATTTAGCCTCCAGGACCTCCCACCCGGCCCCGGCGAACAGTGCCTTGAGACGGGAGGCACGGACACCCGGGATGACGCGATCGAGGCTCTGTCGATTCAGGTCCACGATCCAGATGACATTGCCGAGGCCCTGGACGGCCTCCTCGGCGACCGCCTCCCAGACATTGCCCTCGTCCAGCTCCGCATCACCGAGCAGGGAGACGAAGCGGCCCGACGTCAGGTGGGCATCACCAAAATGGTGGTGGTTATAGCGGTGGGCGAGAGCGGCGAAGACGGGAGCCACGGCGCCGAGTCCGACGGACCCGGTCGAAAAATCAACCGGGTCGGGATCCTTGGTCCGGCTCGGATAGGCCTGGAGGCCACCGAACTCGCGCAACGTGGTCAGGTACGCGCGGTCGAGGCGGCCCAGCAAGTATTGGCAGGCATGAAAAGCGGGCGAGGCGTGGGGCTTGATCGAGACCCGATCACCCGATCGCAACAGATGAAAGTAGAGGGCGGTCATGATCGAGACGACGGATGCCGAGGAGGCCTGGTGCCCCCCGACCTTCGTCTTCTCCGGGTTGGGCCGGACCGCGTTGGCATGGTGGACGATCGCGGTCGAGAGCCAGAGGACGCGCCGCTCGATTTCCTCCAGGGTCTGGAGGTCATCCGGAGAGAGCCCCACGGGAAGTGTCTGGCCAGGTTCGGGATGCGTCGCGAGGACCATGATGGCCTCCTCCAGAGTCAGGCGACAGAAGACGGGACAACGAGCGTCGGCGGGCGCCGGGTCATGGGGCAGGGGAAGCACCCACTTGGGTGCCGGGGTCGATGGCGACGGAATCGTCGATCAGCCAGCGGTCGCCTCCGTCCACGAGGTAGACGACATCGGTGTACGTCGTCGTGGCGTCTCGGGTCACCACCGTGGCGGCGACCCGACCATCGTCGAGGACGACGATCTGGTCGATCGTCAGGACGGTCAAGAGTTGGTCAGCGGTGACGGGAGTCGCCGGCGCGGTGATCGCGGCGACGATCTCGGCTTCCGGGGCCGCGGCGTCTCCGGTGAACAAGGCCCGGACGAAGCGGTCGCTCGTCAGGGCGAGCATCCTAGGGAAATCGCCAGCGTTGGCACAGGCAACGGACTCCGCGATCGTCGCGCGCACGGCGTCGGACGTCCCGGCGTCAGCGGCCTCGCCGATTGGAGGCACGAACGGGCCGTCGGTCGTCACTGGTGGGACTTCCACCCCGACGGCGGGAGTCCCATCCCAAGCGGTGACCAGGCGAGGGGCCACCCTGCATCCCTCACCGGGGACAGGGCTCCCGACCGGGGTGCCACTCTGGGCAGTTGCGGCACGTGACCCGGCGGATCCCACGACCAGGGCCGTGATGCAGATCAGGATCAACGCCACGCCTGAGGCCCGATCCCACCGGGCCGGTGTGGAGTGGTGAATCGACCGGGGTCGGGTTCGACCGAACATCGAGAAGCTCCAGGGTCGGACGCCGGACGTCACTAGCTGGGAGGGACGGGCCGGCGGTCGACGAGGACGAAACGAACGAAGGGAACGCGGGATCATGCTGGTAGGATACCCGGTGCGGTGGGCCGTTCGCCCGGGTAGTTCTATACGGGGCGTCGGGGAGCGGTGATCGCGCCGCGTCCCACGGGTAGTCGCCGGTGCGCTCTCGACACGGTGGGGGACGATGATGGATCGCAGTCCAGAGATTCGGGAGCGGGACGTGGATCGCGTGGTGAAGAGTGCACACGCGATGGACCTGCGACTCGTCCGTTTCGTCTACGCCGACTATGGCGGGATCGTCCGGGGGAAGGCGACCCACGCGGCCGGACTGGCCGACCGCTTGGAGGAGGGCATCGCCCTCACTACGGCCCAGATGGCGTCCAATGGCCTCGACGAACTGCTCGACATCCCCGGCATGACGGCGGTCGGGGAAGTCCGTATGGTGCCCGACCCGTCGTCGTTCACCGTGCTGCCGTACGCTCCACGGACCGGGCAGATGATCTGCGACCTGATGACGCTGGACCGCCGCCCGTGGAATTTCTGCCCGCGTACGACCCTGCGGCGGGCGATCGCGGCAGCGGCCGACGAGGGCCTAGATGTCCAGGCGGTCTTCGAAAACGAGTTCTACCTGTTGAAGGACCAGGACGGCACATTCGTGGCCGCTGACGATTCGCTCTGCTTCAGCACAGAGGGGATGGACGCCCATGCCGCGTTGGTCGATGACCTGGTCGGAGCGCTGGAAGCCCAGGGCATCCAGGTGGAGCAGGTGATGGCCGAACACGGGGGCGGGCAACAGGAGCTCTCCATCCGTCATGCCCCGGCATTGGCGGCGGCCGATCACCAGGTCGTGTTCCGGGAGACGGCCCGGGCGATCGCCCGCCAACACGGCCTGCGGGCCAGCTTCGCGGCCAAGCCGTTCCCGGACGCGGTCGGCTCGGGCTCGCACGTCCACCTCTCCCTCTGGGATGTCGGGTCCGGCGAGAACGTCTTCTACGACCCGCGGTCTGACCGGGGGTTCAGCGAGTTGGGGCGACAGTTCGTGGCAGGGGTTCTGCACCACTTGCCGGGCCTCGTCGCGCTGACGTGTCCCACCGTCAACTCATACGATCGTCTCCACCCCCGGTCCTGGGCCTCGGCCTACACCGCCTGGGGATTCGATAACCGCGAGGCGGCGGTCCGGGTCCCCTCCACCTTTTGGGGGCGGGAGCAAGGGACGACCAACGTCGAGCTGAAGGCGGTGGACCCGACCGCAAATCCCTACCTGGCGCTGACCGGGGTCATCGCCGCCGGGCTGGACGGGGTACGGCGGGGCCTGTCCCCCGGTGCACCCGCCGCCGTCGACCCTGCCACGTTGACATCCGAAGCCCGGGCCGAGGCGGGGATGCGGCGACTGCCCGAATCACTCGAGGCTGCCCTGGCAGCACTCGCGGCCGACCGCGTCCTGGTCGAAGCGCTGGGCGAGGAAGCTCACCGCGGATACGCGGCGGTGCGGCGCTCGGAGGTCGACGCCTACCGGGAGATGGACCGCGAAGCGGTCTTCGCGGCGCATCGCCGCCGCTATTGACCATCGGGGAGGACCGCACCGCTCGTCTGACCGCACGCACGACCGAACTTCGGACGACCGCCGGGTCGGTTTCCCGGCTCACCCATCGGGAACCACCGTGTCAACGACGCCCACCTTTCAACTCGACGCCTACCCCGTCGTCGATCACCACTGCCACCCGTGGCGGGCGATGGGGTCACCCTTCTCCGTCGCCGAGTACCGGATGTTGTTCACCGAAGGCGACGATCCGCGCCTCGCTCCCGACGTGCCGGCGACGACGTACTACCGCTGGACGATGCGAGAACTGGCCCGGGTCTTTGACTGCGGCTCCGCCGAGAGAGAGGTCCTCGACGCACGGGCGGTGCTTGGTCATGAGGCGGTCGCCGCGCTATTGATGGCCGAGGCCCGCGTCGAGGCGGCGATCATCGACGACCTCTATGCCGGACGCGGGGGTGAGCCGATTGGCGTCGCCGCGATGGCCAGTTGGCTCGGCGGGGCTGAGACGACC
>CADCWH010000133.1 GCA_902806395.1 uncultured Thermomicrobiales bacterium
GGTCATCGCCCGGGCATTGGCGAGCAGCGCGACGACCTCCGGCTGTAGGCGGCGGTCCTGATAACCATAGCGAAGTTCGTCGGGTGGGGGCTGGCCTGAGCCACCGTACCCCAGGTAACGGAAGGGATCACCTGACTCGCGCTGGCCACGGAGAAAGTCCCCGACCCCACCCGGGTCGTCCGGTGACAAGGACGTGGCCAGCGCGGCCTCGACGCTTGTGGTCGGTTCACGAAAGGGAGTCAGGTGTGGTCGTTGCCATTCTCCGGCATCCAGGGAGGTGACCTCGATCCCAGTCGGCTGGATGAACGCGACCAGGAGGATGATGACCGGCGCCCACCGCCCGATGGCCCCTAGCCGGGATGAGGAGCGCCGTGCTCGGTCGCTCGGGACGAGGACCGTCACCGCGACAGCCATGGTCGTGACGGCTGCCGCGACGACCGGAGGCCAGCCGCCGAAGGCGCCCCGTCCGTCGAGCCAGGCTGCCACCGTGAGAAATACCGCGAGCGGGAGGAGGACCAACGGCAGGCGGGTCCGCCGGCCCCGCCAGCGGGGTAGGGCCTCGACCGCCGCGGCACTGAGCATCGCCGGGCCGATCATCACGATGGCATTGACCTGGTGTGGACTGTGGGTGTGGAGCTCTTCGAAGCGGGGAACGAGGTAGAAGATGGCATGCAGCGGCGTCCACGACTGGGTGAGAGAAAAGACGACGACCGTCAGGCTGGCGAAGAACGGGACGGCCAGGCGACGGCCAGCGAGGATCGGGGCCAGGAGGCACAGCACGACCGCCGCGCCGCCGATGGCGACGGCCCGGTGCGCCGGACCGCCGCCAGTGACGTGGGAAAGGAGGACCGTCAGGCTGTAGGGTGTGGCGGCGTGGGCCTGGCCGAGGCCCTCGTACCCACCGGCAAGGTTGGTGGCCGAGTTCACTTCCAGTCGAGGGAACAACCCGGCCGCGCCGAGGCCGAGTCCCGCCGCCAGGACCGCCCCCCCGGTCATGGTGGCGCGGACCAACCGCCCGGTCAGGGTCGGCCCTCCGATGGGCAAGCGACCACCCGAGTGTTTGGCCGGGAGCCAGCCACCGCCGTTGGGAGGGGAGAGCACGGCACGATAGGCGACCCAGGCGGCGACGAGTAGCAGGCCGTTCAGCGTTCCCTGACCGAGCCAACCACTCATCATCTGGCTGATGGCGAGACCCGTCAGCGTCCAACTGGCGAGGGCGGTCCGCCAGCGGCCGGCCCGGAGCGACAACTCGACGCCGAGCAGGGCGAGGGGAATCCAGGTCGCGAGTTGAGCCCGGACGGTGCAGCACTGGGTGTTGTGGATCAGGAAGGGGCCAAACTCGAAGACCGTCGCCCCGACCAAAGACGCGACGATCCCCATGCCGATCACGCGAGCCAAGACATAGGTGGTGAGCCCGGCGACCAGGAGCTGGATGACGATGATCGCTTTGAAGGCTTCGTCCGGTGCGAGCCAGGGGGTCGTCACCATCGCCGGAAGGTACATCCACCCTGACTCTGGATCGGCGGCGAACGGTGTGCCGCTGAACAGGCCGGGATTCCAGCCCGGGATGTCGCCCTCGCGCAGCCGCCGGCCAAGCGCGCCGTACCAGGGGAGGAAGAAGGTCAGCAGGTCATAGCGGGCGAGCCACCCGTCGTTGACGAAGCGGTGGACGGAGACGAGGGCCGTCACGATGGTCAGGACGAGGACGGCGAAGGTATCAGAGGGTGCCGGCCGGGGGAACCGGTGATCGTCGGTCGGGACGAGATGTCGGATAGTCAAGGTGATGTCCGATTTGCGGGCGCGACCGGGCACCGGGCCAGGCCGCGCTTCGGGGTCGCCCGGGTACGACACTACCGGCTCGGGACATCGGCGTCCGCGGAGTCCTTGAACCGGGCGTCAACTCCCGGTGGGTCCCAGACCGGCCGCGGACCAGAGGTTGCTCATCGTCCGGGCGGCCTCTCGGGCGGCGGCGCCCGGGTCCCGGGCGGCGAGGTCGTCGAGCGCTTGGCTAAACGGTTCCGGCATCACCGGTCCGTCGTATCCGATGTCCCGCAACGCGTGCATGAAGGCGACGATCTCGATGACCCCCGTCTCGACCGGCAGGGCGCGCACGGTGTCGATCTGCTCGTCGAGCGGGATTCCCGCCGGGGCATCGTTGACGTGGACCACGACGACCTGATCGGCCGTCAAGCCGGTCATATCCGCGACGGTGCCGCCGGAGGTGTAGAGGTGCCAGGCGTCGAGGAGGACGCCGACGTTGCCAGTCCCGACCTTGTCGGCGATGTCGAGGATCCCGCCGAGGGTGTAGACGAACTCGTGGGTAAAACGGGCTCGGTAGGTGGCCGGAGCGATGAATTCGAGTGCCAGGACGCAGCCGCTCGTGGCCAGGGCCGCCGCAGCCGGGCGAAGACGCGCGACGGTCCAATCCATGTTGTCATCGAAGGCGCGGTCATCGGAGCCCGGCATGATGCCCGAGGTGGCCCGTCGGCAGTCGAGCGCTGCGGCGACCTCGAGGAGCCGGGGAAGGGCGGCCAGGTCGACGTCGCGCTGGGAATCGTCTCGCCAGGCCACGGGTAGGTTCCAGGCGCCGGGCCGGACCCCGGCGTCGGCGAAGAGCGAGACCACCCGGTCGATCCCCTCGGCATCGGCCAAGTCGGCCGCCTCACGAAGGTCGAATTGCACCGCGTCGAAGCCCGATTCCCGCGCCAGGGCGACCGAATCCGCCAACCCGTAACCCTTGAGGCCGATCGCGCCCGCGCTGAGCATGGTGAACATTGTCCCGATCCTCCCGTCCTGGTCCTGAGCCGTGGCCGTCGGACCCCTGCCCGTGAACGCACCGCGCGGCATCATAGCAAACGGGCCCTCCGGCACGGTGGTGCCTTAGAGCACCGAGCCAGTCCGCGGGGCAACCGGACCGACCATCGCGGTCAAAGTGAGAGACTGAGTGCTCTTTCCGAGGGCAGCGCCCGGTGGCCCCAGCTTCGGTGTCGGAGGCACTGGAATGCGGGGTCCTGCGGATCTCCTGCGCCTATGCGACCGGTTGCACCTCCCCCCAGGGAGCATTCCGGGTGTGAACGAGCTGGTTGCCATGGCCCAACATCGCGTGATCCTGGACATACCCCGGCGCTCCTGACTCTGACTACGCGAGGTCAGTGTCTGCCAACCACCGGCAGAGGTGGCCGCCGCGGAGGGCCAGGCGTTTGGGTGCCTGTCGGAGCATCTGTCACCGTGGACGACCCGGCGGTGTATCGGGACTGGCTGGACCGGATGGGCACTGACCAAGCCATGGCGCGTCTGGCGTTCCTCGCCGACCGCACGCCAAAGACGGGTGTCCCGGTTCGAACCACGATCCAAGGCGTCGACCTGCCGGACCGGTCTGTCTCGTACCAGACCTCCGCCGTGTCGCCGTACCAGCGGGACTGCCGAGCTCCGCCCGACGCCCGAGCGACGGTCTGGGACATCAGCATCGGCGTCCTTGGGGCCCCAGGTTGGACAGTACCGAACGAGATGTACTGGGCACCGTGCCGCGACCACCATCTGGGACAGGTGGAGGACATAACGACCCCGGGACCGTCTGCTAGACTCCGCCACAAGGGCGAAACGCTTGCTCGGGACCCGGCGCGGGGAACGAGTCGAAAACGCATAACTCGGCCCGGCGGAGCGTGCCGGGACACCACGAGTGGAGGTCAGGCATGGTCGACGGACCGATGGACGTCGCGGCGGACGAAGCGGCCGGGGCATCACTCGCGGGAGGTGACGACGACCCCACCAGCGAGATCAGCCGCTTGCGGGAACGGGTGCGCTATTACGATTCCTTCGAACGGCATATTCAAGAGAACATCGCCCGGTCCGCGGAAATGATGCGGGAGGCCGCCGACCTCCGCGAGCGGACACTGGCTGAGATGGCGCA
>CADCWH010000134.1 GCA_902806395.1 uncultured Thermomicrobiales bacterium
GATTACTCCTGGATCCAGACGTAGGTCAACTCAACGCCCCACGGCCCTGGCGTGTAGTTCTGCAGCCGGTCATTGTAGGCGACGATATCTTGGCTGAAGTGAGTGACGATGACCGGCACCTCCTCGTTGACGATGTTGGACGCCTCGATCAGCAACTGCGCTCGCCGCTCCTCGTCGAACTCGCGACGTGCCGCGTTGTGGATCTCGTCCAGTTGCGGGTTGCAGTACCGCATGTCATTGAAGCCGACCTGGTACTGGTCGCAGCCGAACATGGCGTCCTGGATGAAGCTGGCATCCCAGGTGAACCCATAGTGCGCGACCGCGAAGGTCGGGGTGGTGGTGGTCGCCTCGATCAGCGCCGGGAACTCGAGGGCCCGCGGCGTCATCTCGACCCCGACTTGCCCCCATGCGTCCTGGAGGTAGGCCACGATCTGGTCCGAGGTCGGCGACCCAGATGGGTAGAGGTACTCGAAGGCCATCTCTTGGCCCTCCCGGTCCACCGTCCCGTCGCCGTTCGTGTCGGTCCAGCCCGCCTCGGTCAGCAGTTGCCGCGCCCGTTCCTGGTCGAAGGTGTACTGGGTCGTGATCTGGTCCGGGGCATAGGCGTAGGAGATGACTGGCTGGGTGCCCTGGGCGACCTCGCCGTAGCCGAGCAGGATGTCGTTGACGATCGCCTCGCGATCCATCGCGTAGAAGAGCGCCTGCCGCACCCGTGCGTCCTGAAACAGCGTGGTCACCGCGGGGTCGAGGTTGAATTCGATGTAGGTGAAGCCCTGGGTCGAGTAGTCAGTGACGACGATGCCCTCGGTGCCCTCGATGGCCGAGACATCGGCCGGCTCCAGCGCAGCGACGTCCAGCTCGTCATTCAGTAGGGCGTTGACCACCTGTTGCTGGTCCGGCCAGATCCGGAGGCTGTAGCCGTCAATATACGGCACCTTGCCGTAGAAGTCGTCGTTGCGCACCAGGGTGACGCTCTCCCCCTGTCGCCACTCTTGGAACTTGAACGGGCCACTGCCGATGACCATGGACGTATCCTGACCGGTGCTGGCCGGGTGGGTCTTCCACTGGTCAAACGGGACGGTCCCCCAAATATGCTTCGGCACGATGTAGATGGCGAAGATGTCGTACAGGAAGCTGGCCAGTGGTTCGCTGGCCACGAGTTCGACCGTGTCTGCGTCGACCGCCCGGTAGGAGGTGACGGCGCTGTTGAAGGTTCCGGTGTAGGTGCTGCCCGTCGCCTCGTCGGCGAGGGCATCCATGCTGAAGACCACGTCCTCGGCGGTGACATCGACGCCGTCGTGGAACTTGGCGGCCTGGTTCAGATGGAAGGTGTAGGTGACGCGGTCCGGCGCGATCTCCCAACTATCCGCGAGGCCCAGCGGAGCCGGCTGACCAGTCCGGGGATCGCCCCCGATCAGCGAGTCGTAGATGAGTCCCATGACGGTAGACGTCTGCACTTCTTCAGAGAGCAGCGGGTTGAGCGTCTGGATATCGGAGATCCCCGCATCGATGAACGTCCCGCCCTGCCGCGCCGCCTCGGTGTAGCCCAGCTCGGCGTCGATCTCCCCCCGGAGCTGGTCCCGCGTCGGCGACTGGATCGTCTCCCCGAGCGCGACCGGCGACCCGGCGGGGGACGCGGCGGGTGATGCTCCTGGGGTGGCATCTTGGGCCAGCGTCGCCGCGGCCGGCGCCAGCAGCATCGCGATCAGCAACGCCGTCAGCCAGCCGAACGGTCGAAAACGGGCACCACGCATCGTCCGGTCCATTCTGTCCCCCCGTATTCGGGCACTATGACATCGACCGCAGCGCGTCAGTGCGCCGGGGCGCGGAGTATACCGTGCGACGAAAAGGGTGCGCGAGGGTCATCGGGGCAAGCACCCCAGCCCACTCCACACCATGTCGGCGCCGCGGCGGGTTCACGGCATGCACGGGACGATGACCCGGCCACGTGGCCCATCGCCCCTGTCCCACCAGGTGACGCGTGATGCCCGATCCGGACGATCGCCGGCGACGACGGGGAGCGGGGGAGTCTGGTAAGGTCACGTCGGATGGGCCAGCCTCCCGCTCACCGGGTGGGCTTGGTCCGGTCAGGACGGGGCGCCACGGCGCCGCACGCGGAAGGGACATTGACCTTGGTGACGACGGTACTCAAGAACGACGTGGACGAGATCCTGCCCGGGGTGATCGCCGACCGGCGATTCCTGCACGAACATCCCGAGTTGGGCTTCCAGGAAGTCGAGACCTCCCGCTTCGTCGCCGAGCGCCTGGCGGCGATGGGCGTCGAGGACATCCGGACCGGCATTGCCAAGACCGGCGTCACCGGCCTCATCCGTGGCCAGGGCGGCTCCGGGCCTGGCAAGACCCTCCTGATCCGGGCCGACATGGACGCCCTCCCGATCCAGGAAGAGAACGACGTCGACTACCGCTCCAAGCACGACGGCGTCATGCACGCCTGCGGCCACGACGCCCACACCGCGATGCTGCTCGGCGTCACCCGCCTGCTCCAGGATCGGCGCGGCGACTTCGCCGGGACCGTCAAGGTCCTCTTCCAGCCCGCCGAAGAAGGTCCGGGCGGCGCCAAGCCGATGATCGAGGCCGGCGCCCTGGAGGACCCCAAGGTCGACGCCGCCCTCGGGCTGCACGTCGCCCAGGCGATGCCCCTCGGCAAGATCGGCGTCCGCACCGGCCCGGCGATGGCCGCCTCGGACCGCTTCGAGATCCGCATCCAGGGCAAGGGTGGCCACGGCGCCCGCCCCCAGGCCACGGTTGACCCGATCGCCATTGGTGCCCAGATCGTCGTCGCTCTCCAGACGATCGTCAGCCGCGAGACCGACCCGACCGTCCCGGCCGTGGTCACCGTCGGTGCCTTCCTCGCCGGCCAAGCCTTCAACGTCATCCCCGACACCGCCACCCTGCGCGGCACCGTCCGCTCGTTCGACAACGACGAGCGCCAGCGCCTGGCCGAGCGGATCCAGGCCGTCGCGACGGGCATCGCCGCGGCGATGCGGGCCGAGGCGACCGTGGACTACTCGTTCGGCTACCCACCGACGGTCAACGACGCCGCGATGACCGATATCGTCCGCGCCGCCGCGACCAGCGTCGTCGGGGCCGAGAACGTGGTCGACGAGGAACTGCACATGGGCGCCGAGGACATGAGCTATTTCCTCGAGGCCGTCCCCGGCTCCTTCTTCTTCGTCGGTAGCATGAACGAGGACCGGGGACTGGTGTGGGGACACCACCACCCCCGCTTCGACATCGACGAGGTCGCCCTCTCGACCGGGATGGCAACGATGGTCGAGTCTGCGCTCGGCTACCTGAACGGCTAACGACGGCGATGCCGAAGCGACTCCTGCCCCGCCCGATCCGTCGCCGGACCGGGCGGCACCCCGGCCCGGCGACTGACCACATCGTCGATCACGGCCATGGCCCAACGGTGCCGCCCGCCCGGCGACCCGAACCGGGCGGGTATCCTGATCTCGATCTCGCCCGGGGATCGGCACTGACGAATCCGGGCAACCGCCCAGGGTCGCAACCCCAGCGTCGCCGTCGCCGCCGTATTCGTCTGCCCCAACCTTTCCGCTCCGCCCTGCCCGCCGTGCTGGTCGGCCTGCTGGCGATCGCGGTGATCGCGGGATGCGGGGTCGTGGCGTCCACGTTCCCCGAGCCCACCCCACCGTCGACCGTGATCGTGCGCCCGATCAACGTGCGGGTCATCGGGACATCCGTTCCGGGGTCGCGCCCGCCCACTGGACGGAACAGGATCCCGCCCACCGTCCCGCCCACCATTCCCGGTGATAACCAGTGACGGGCCGCTGGGGAACGATGACGCGCTCACCCAACCGGAAGGCTTTGGGCGGGCGCGTCGCGACTACCCCGCCGTCGCCCGGATTGTCGCGGCCTGGGCGGCGATGAACCGCTCGGCCATGCTCGCCGTCCGCTCCGCCTCGGCCCGGTCGAACGGGTCGCGCACCCGTCCCGCCATGGCCCCCATCGCGAAGCGCACCCCGCGCATGTAGACCGCCAGGTTCGGCAGAGTCACCGCCCGGGGTCCCGGCGCGGACTCACCGTAGGGCACCGTTCCGACGGCCCGCTCGATCGGCGGCAGACCGAGCCCGTCGAGGGCCGCCAGCACCTCCCCGTCGTCCGGCCGATCCATGAAGTCGGCTCCGGCGTAGCGGTACACCTCGTCACCGGCCGGGGACAGGACGACGATCGCCGGCCGTGCCATCGAGCCGGCCTCGTCCCAGGCATCGTGGGGCTTGATCAGTCGGTCGCCCGTCGGGTCGGAGAGGATCGGGAAGGGGAGGGCCAGCTTCTCGACCATCGCCGCGTTCTGTCCCGGGGTATCGATCACCACCGCGGCGATCGTCGCGCCGCGCCGGAGATATTCTCCGTACGCGCGCGCCATCACGGCCAACTGGCCGTTACAGTATGGTCACCAGTCTCCGCGATAGAAGACCAGGACCACCGCCCCGGTCCCGAGCGCGTTGTCGATGTCCCATGGCTCACCCGCCTGGTCCCGAACCGGTTCTCTGCTGCCGTCTCGCATCGTGGTCCTTTCGCCGGCCAGTGGCCGGACCGGGTCATCGGCTCGCGGTCGTCGCCCACGGGATCGGACAGCCATCGGGACCGCAGATGCCGTCCGCGATCTCCCGCTCCCGCTCCATCCGGAGTTGCTCGCCTTGCCAGGCGAAGTCGATCGTCGGGAAAAACTTCTCGGGGTGCTCGGCAGCCCAGATCTGCTTCCGGATCGTGAAGTTCTCCGGGTCCAGGCCCAACGCCTCGCGCCAGGCCACGACCGCCTCGTCCCGCCGTCCGGCCTCGTCGAGCAGACGCCCCAGCCGGACCTTGGTCGTCACCAGCTCCTGCTCCAGCGGCCCGAGCGCGTAGGGCGCGGTGGCCTCCGGGCTCGCCCCCGGGTCCTCACCGGCCAGGAACCGTTCGACGGTGGCCACGTCCTCCAGATCGTCGATCGAGAAGCCGCCGAACTTGGCCCAGCGGATGATGCCCGCCTCATCGACGAGCAGGCCATTCGGCACGACCTTGAGCCCAAGGTGGTGGCTCAAAGCGCCCTGGTCGTCGATCACCGTCGGGAACGTGGCCCCGGCCGCCTCGACGAACGGCCGCGCCGCATCGGCCCCCGTGTGCTCGATCGCGATCGAGATGAGCGCGAAGTCGTCAGCGTGGTGTCGTCGGTAGAAGTGCTGCCACCCGGGCAGCTGGTCACGGCATCGTCACCACGAGGCCCACATGAACAGCAGCGATCGCTTCCCCCGAAGGTCGGCAAGGCGGACCTCGCCGCCATCGAGCGCCGAGAGCCTCAGGTCCGGGAGTCCCTGCCCCACGTCGGTGGCCGTCGTCATGGTCATTCTCCCCACTACCCAGTCCGGGCGTCGTCTTCACACATGGCCAGGGCTGCACGTTTCGTTCCACTTCCAGGTCCCATCATCTCCCTAACGATGACCCCTGGCCAGAGACGTTCCCTTTTCATGCCAGCTTGGGCGTCCCTGGTATGATCGCGACGGGTCAACATGATGCGTGCGGTACGGGGTGACGACGATGGGTGACGCATTCCCGACGTATAGGGTCGCGGCGGTGCAGGCGGCGCCGGTGTTCTTGGACCGGGACGCCTCCGTCGCCAAAGCTTGTCGCCTGATCACCGAGGCAGGCGCGCACGGAGCGCGGTTGGCGGTCTTTGGGGAGACGTGGCTGCCGGGCTACCCGATCTGGCTCGATATCGCGCCCGGCGCCGGCCTGTGGGACCATGAACCGGCCAAGGAGATCTTCGCGCGCTTCGTCGCCAACGCCGTAGAGGTGCCTGGCCCGGCGATCGATGCCCTCGGAATGGCCGCTGCCGAAGCGGGGTGTGCCGTGGTGATGGGCATCAACGAGCGGGAGCGCGGTCGCTCGTCCGGCACCTTGTACAACTCGATCATCTCCCTCGGTGCTGACGGCCGTCTGCTCGGCAAGCATCGGAAGTTGATTCCGACCTACAC
>CADCWH010000135.1 GCA_902806395.1 uncultured Thermomicrobiales bacterium
CCTCGGCCCCTACCAGATCGTCGGTGCCTCACCCGAGCAATTGGTCCGCCTCGAAGGCCGCACGATGACGAACCACCCGATCGCGGGCACCCGTCCCCGGGGAGCCACCCCGGACGAGGACGCCGCGCTGGCCGCAGACCTGCTGGCCGACGAGAAGGAGCGGGCCGAACACATCATGCTGGTCGACCTGGGTCGCAACGATGTCGGCCGCGTCGCCGCGCCGGGCTCCGTCCACGTCCCCCGCCTGATGGAGGTGGAGAACTTCTCCCACGTCATGCACCTCGTCACCGTCGTCGAGGGCACGCTGGCCGAGGAGTACTCGGCGCTCGATGCGCTGCGCTCCTGCTTCCCGGCCGGTACCGTCTCCGGTGCCCCCAAAGTCCGGGCGATGGAGATCATCGCCGAACTGGAGATCGATCGCCGCGGCGCCTATGCCGGCGCCGTCGGCTACGTCGACTTCGCCGGCGGCATGGACACCGCGATCGCCCTCCGCACCCTGGTCTATCGCAACGGTGTGGCCTCCCTCCAGGCCGGTGGCGGCATCGTCGCCGACAGCACCCCGGACGGCGAGTTCGCCGAGAGTTTCCAGAAGATGCGGGCCCTGGTACGGGCCCTCGAACTTGCCGAAGAGATGACCCGCGCCGGTGAACCCGGCGTAGCTGGAGAACGTACTCCGTGATCCGCCGTCCGACATCCGCGACCCGTTCCACCTGCACCTTGGACTGGCACGGACGGGTCACGCTGGTCATCATCGCCCGTGAGGAGACCTTCCCATGATCCTGCTGCTCGACAATTACGACTCGTTCACGTTCAACCTCTACCAGGCCCTGCGCGCACTGGGCAGCGAGGTCACCGTCGCCCGCAACGATGCCCTCACCGTCGAGGAGATCCGGACCCGGGTGGCATCGGGCGAGATCGACCGGATCGTCATCTCCCCCGGTCCCTGCACACCCACCGAAGCCGGTATCTCCGTGCCCCTGGTCAGGGGCCTCGCCGGCACGGTCCCCATCCTGGGAGTCTGCCTCGGCCACCAGGCTATCGGCGCCGCCTTCGGGGGCGTCGTCCTCCGCGCCCCGACCCTGATGCACGGGAAGGTCTCACCCATCCATCACGGCGGCCAGGGCGTCTTTTCCGGCCTACCGACCCCCTTCACCGCCACGCGCTATCACTCTCTGATCGTCGAGCGCGACACCCTGCCCCCCTCCTTGGAAATCACCGCCGAAACGTCCGACGGCATCATCATGGGCATCCGCCACCGCGAGTTCGCCATCGAGGGTGTCCAGTTCCATCCCGAATCCATCCTGACGCCCACCGGCAAGGATCTCCTCGCAAACTTTGCCCGGTCCCCCCAACCCACGTTCTCCCACCGCTCCGAACCCGCCCTGGCCATCGGCTACTGATCCCTGCCCCGGTCACCTTGTCGTCCGTCTCCTGACTCCAGCCTCCCGAGGACTCTCATGCCCCCCTACGACATCCGCGACGCTATCCGGGCCGTGGTCGAGGGTGATGGCCTGTCCGCTGCCGCCGCGACGCAGGCCATGGACGCCATCATGTCCGGCGAGGTCAGCGGCGCCCAGATCGGCGCCCTCGTCACCGCCCTCCGCCTCCGGGGCGAGACCGTCGAGGTCATCACCGGCTTCGCCCGCGGCATGCGCCAGCACGCTCTCAAGGTGACCCCGAACCCGGACGCGGGTCCGCTGGTAGACACCTGCGGGACCGGCGGCGACGCCTCTGGCACCTTCAACATCTCCACCACCGCGAGCTTCGTCATCGCCGGGGCCGGTGTCCGGGTCGCCAAGCACGGCAACCGGGCCGTCACGAGCGAGTGCGGCTCGGCCGATGTCTTGGAAGGTCTCGGCGTGGTGGTCGAACTCTCTCCGGAAGCCGTCGCCCACTGCATCGACGAGGTCGGCATCGGGTTCATGTACGCCCCGGCCTTCCACCCCGCGATGCGCTTCGTCGGCCCCGCCCGCCGCGAGATGGGGATCAGGACGATCTTCAATGTCCTGGGCCCCCTCACGAACCCGGCCGGCGCACGCCACCAGTTGATCGGCGTCGGCCACCCCGGCATCGCCCCGACCCTGGCCGAGGTCCTGCGCGAACTCGGCAGTGCCCACGCCGTCCTGGTCCACGCCGAGGAGGGACTCGACGAACTGGGGCTGGATGGTCCCTCGATGGTCACAGAGTATGACGAGCGCCGGGGCGACATCCGCTCCTACCCGATCGCCCCCGAGGACTTCGGCCTGAACCGCTCCGGTCGGGCCGCCATCGCCGGCGGCGACGTGGCGACCAACGTCGCCATCACCCGCCGCGTCCTGGCCGGCGAACCTGGCGCGCCCCGCGACGTCACCCTCCTCAACGCCGGAGCCGGAATCTACGCCGCCGACGCCGCCGGCAGCCTGGCCGAGGGCATCGATCTCGCCCGCCGCTCCCTCGACTCCGGAGCCGCTGCCGCGGCCCTCACCGCCTTGGCTCGCACCTCCCAATCCTTAGCCGCCCCGGCGGGGGTCCCCGCGTGACCGCCGCACGCGCCTGCCACCGGCGGTCTCCCACTGGTCTGCCCCGCCATCCGGGATCGACCACGCCAGCCCGGATACCGTTGTCGGCGGTGCCGTTCGGGCCGGACGACCGATCGGGATCGGGGCATGGGGCCGCCTCGCCCGTATCGCCTCGAAAGGAGACCGCGCCGTGACCACCGGGCCAACGCCGACGACTATCCCCACCGGCACCGTCCTTGACCGCATCATCGAGCGCACGACCATCGACCTCGCCCACCGTCAGTCGGAGGTGCCGGAGGCTGACCTCGCCCGCCGGGCCGCCACCCTGCCGGACGCCCTGCCCATGGAGGCCCTGCTCCGCGCCGTCGAGGTCGGCCTGATCGCCGAGATCAAACGGGGCTCCCCCTCGCGCGGCGTCTTCCCGGTCGTGGTCGATCCCGCCACCCTAGCGGCACAGTACATCGCGGGCGGTGCCACCGCTCTCTCGGTGCTGACCGATGGCCCGTTCTTCCACGGCTCCCTCGCCGACCTGGACGCCGTCGCCGCCGTCGCCCGGGCCGCCTCCCGTCCCGTCCCCGTCCTGCGCAAGGACTTCATCGTCTCGCCCTACCAACTCCTCGAAGCCCGAGCCCACGGTGCCGATGCCGCCCTCCTGATCGTCGCTGTCCTGGATGACGTCGCTCTCGTTTCCCTCCTCCGCCGGGCGTCCGATCTGGGGCTGACCGCCCTCGTCGAAGTCCATGATCTCGCCGAGCTGGCCCGCGCCCTGGCCGCCGGGGCCACGCTGATCGGCGTCAATAACCGCGACCTGCGGACCTTCGATCTCGACCTCGCCACCACCGAGGCCATCGCCGGGCACGTCCCACCCGGTGTCACCCTTGTCAGCGAGAGCGGCATCTTCTCCCGGGCCGATGTCGAGCGGGTCCGCCGTGCCGGGGCGCAGGCCGTCCTCGTCGGCGAATCCCTCGTCATTGCCCCGGATCGCCCGGCCGCCGTCCGCGCCCTGCTGAACAGTGAACCGACACCCGAACCTCGCGTATCGCAG
>CADCWH010000136.1 GCA_902806395.1 uncultured Thermomicrobiales bacterium
ACCTCCTTGAAGCCGAAGATCCAATGCCGCCGGCACATCCAGTATTGGTCGTTCAGGCAGAAGCGACACTCACCGCAGGGCACGATCTGCTCGGCGACGACCCGATCCCCCAGCGCTACACCGTGCCGCTCGGCGGCACCCTCGCCCATCGCCACGACCCTGCCGGCGTATTCGTGGCCGGCGATCGCGGGCGGTTCGACGTAGCCCGGCTTGCCCTCTTTGCCCCAGAACAGCTCGCCGCCCAGGAAACACTTCATGTCCGAAGCACAGATGCCGACCGCGCCGACCTCGATCAGCAGTTCCCCCGGCCCCGGCTCGGGCACCGGCACCTCCTCGACCCGGTAGTCCCGCGGCCCATACGTCCGCACTGCCCGCATCGTCCCCGACATCGTCGTTGCCATCTCCCTATCTCCTCACGTACCCGAGCCGACACCTGGACACCGGAGGACGGCGGGCCGGATCGCACGCGGCGTCCTCGCCATCACGATGACGCAGTGTATCGGAGGATGACTCCAGGTGAGCGTTGCCGGTCACGCCCGTCACTCCCGAGGCGAGGTCCCGATCGGGGTACGGCGCCAGTGGGCGTTCACCCTTCGACCGGTCGCCCGGCCGCCAGGAACGCCGCCACTTCCTCGACGAACCGTTCCGCCAGGACGATCGAGTAGTGGTTCGTCCCCGCGATCTCCACGATGCGGCTCTCCGCGATGATGCCGCGGAGCCGGTCCGCCTCCGCCCCGTGCAGGATCTGGCCACGCTCGCCGCCCAGCAACCCATCGGTGGCGCGGACGATTAGGGTCGGGGCCTTGACGTACTCCGGCAACACGTCGGTCCGGGTCAGGAACAACGACGCCTGCTCCTCGGTGATCGCGGCCCGGGGCACGCCCGAACCCGCCGTGCCGTCCGGCCGGACTTCGGCGTCGTGGCGGAAGTAGCGCTCCCAAAACGGCCCGTCCCCGGCGAAGTGGGGCGAGGCGAGCATCGCCTCGAGATAGGCATCGAGGGAGGGATAGGCGACCCCGAGTCGGGCCAGCGCCGGGGCGATCGCCTCCATCGCGTCGGGCGGCAGCTTGCCCCCGGCATCGACCAGCGCGAACCGTCCCATCCGGTGCGGGTGGACGGCGGCCAGATACAACCCGATCAGGCCGCCGAGCGAGTGGCCGACGTAGTGGCTCGCCCCGAGCCCGAAGTGGTCGAGGACCGCCAGGATGTCATCGGCATGGAACGGCAGGCCGTAACCGTGGGGCGGCTTGTCGCTCTTGCCCCGGCCACGCAGGTCCAGGGCGATCGGGAACCAGCCCTGGGCCGCCAGCGCGGGACCGACCCGCGACCAGTACTGACCATTGGCCGTGATGCCGTGGACCAGCATCACGGTCCGCTCCGGATCATCGAGGTCGCCCCAGGTGGTCAGCCGGAGGGTGATGCCGTTGACGGGGACATCGTGCTCGGCCGGCGCGATCATGGCACCGCTCATTCCGGCCCAGTTCCCTTCCCCGGCGCGATGGGGCGCGCCACCGCACCGCCGAAGACGTGACGGAACGGGCGCATCCGTCCCCCGAACGCCCCGGCCAGCCCGCGGGGAAAGAACATCACCAGTAAGACGAAGATGACGCCGAAGATGAACAGGGGGTCCCGCAGTGGCCTGCCCAGCACGGCGGGCAGGCCCGCCACCGTGTCCGAGGCCGCCCAGTCCGTCAGCCGGATGTCGAGGTAGTGGTAGAACATCGCCCCCGCCACCGGTCCCCAGAGCGAGCCGCTCCCGCCGATGATGACCATCAGGAGCAACGTCACCGTGAAGTTGGCACCGACGACCCTGGGCGTGGCCCCGCTGGCCAGGAACAGGTAGACCATCCCGCCGCAGGTCGCCAGGGCACCGGAGATGACGAACGCCAGGAGTTTGAAGACGTAGGGCCGCAGGCCGAGCATCTCCACCCGCCGCTCGTTCTCGCGGATCCCCTTCCAGACCTGCCCGACCGGGGAGGTGACCAGTCGCCAGGCCAGCAGGTAGACCACGATCAGGGTCACCAGCGCCAGCCAATAGAGGTTGGCGGTGTTGACCACCCCGACCATCCACTCCGGCAGGCCCCGGGTCCGCAGGCTCAGACCCTCCTCGCCGCCGGTCAGGTCGCCGACGTTCTTCCCGACGATCACCGCCCCCGCCTGGGCAAAAGCTAGGGTGACCATCGCGAAGTAGACGCCTTCCGTCCGCAGTGACAGCGCCCCGACCGCCAGGGCCAGCACGGTGCCCCCGGCCAAACCGAAGAGGAGGGAAGGGACGACCGTCCATTCCCAATGGCGCAACGCGATCGCGGGGAGGTAGACGCCGGCCCCGAAGAACAGGGCATGCCCGAATGAGAGGACCCCGGTGAAGCCGAACAGCAGGTTATAGGAGAGGGCGGCGATGCCGAGCGTGAAGCCGACGGCCAGCAGCCGGAGGTTCCCCGGCCGGTCGATCGGGCCGTCGAACAGCAGCGGCACCTCGACCGAGAGGCGCGGGACGATCAGCAAGGCCATCAGCACCAGGACCGGCGCGAGCGCGCGGACCACCCCGGCCACCGAGGTCCCAGCCGCCGTCCGGGCCGTCATCGCGTGCCCCCCATCAGGCCACCGGGCCGCAAGAGGAGGACGGCCGCCAGCAGCAGCACGATCACGAAGTCGCCGGCCCAGGAGGTGTAGTAATTGCCGAACTGCTGCGCCAGGCCGATCACCACCGCCGCCAGGGCGCTCCCCGTCACCGACCCGAGGCCGCCGATCACGACCACGATGAAGGCAAAGATCAGGTTGACCGTGCCGAACGACGGGTCGATCGCACCGAAGTAGGCCGCCCCGAACGCCCCGCCCAGCCCGGCCAGCGCACCGCCGAGGGCGAAGACCAAAGTGAATGCCCGGTCGACATCGATGCCGAGGGCCCGCACCATCTCACGGTTCTCGGCCCCCGCCCGCACGATCAGGCCATAGCGGGTCTTGCGCAGGAAGAGCAGCATCCCGCAGAGGACTACCACGGCCGCGGCGATCAGCAGGAACCGGTTGTTCGGGACCCGGGCACCGAGGATCGTGCTGGTATCCGACAGCCAACCCGGTTGGGCGAAGACCCGGGCGTCTGGCCGCCAGATCACCGACGTGAGTTGGCTGAGGGTCAGGCCCGCACCGAGGGTCACCAATACCTGGAAGATCGGCCTGGCGTACAGGGGGCGCAGCAATCCCACCTCGACGACCGTGGCGATCGCCGCCCCGACGACCGTAGCGACGACCAGGGCCAGGAAGAAGGCCGGGGTGGACCCCGACCCGGCGGGGGAGAATCGGTCGACCGTCCACCAGGCGCTATAGGCGCCCCAGGTGAAGAACGCCCCGTGGGCGAAGTTCAACACGTCCATCAGCCCGAAGATCAACGACAGCCCCGCTGCCAGGAGAAAGTACATCGCCGCCAGGGCCAGCCCGGTCAGCGTCAGCAGGACGAAGGTGCTCATCCGTGCCCCCCCACCCCGAGGTAGCGCGCCTGAAGCGCCTCGTCCCCTGACACCTCGTCCATCGACCCGGCGTGGACGACCCGCCCATCGTCGATGATCACCGCGTCGTCCCCCAGCGCCCGGGCCATGGCCAAGTTCTGCTCGACCAAGAGAATCGTGGTGGTCCCCTTGACCGCGACCAGGGCCTCCGTCACCTGGTTGACGACCACGGGGGCCAACCCCTTCGACGGCTCATCGATCAGCAGCAGGCGGTTGTCGTTGACCAGCGCCCGGGCGATGGCGACCATCTGCTGCTGCCCGCCGGACAGCGAGCCCGCCCGCTGCGAGCCCCGCTTCTTCAGATCCGGGAAAAGGTCGTAGGCCCGCGCCAGGCGCTCGGCCGAGGCACCGGGACGCTGCGCCAGGCGCAGGTTCTGCTCGACGGTCAGACCGGCGAAGACGTCCCGGTCCTCGGGGACGTAGCCGATCCCCCGCCGCACGACCGTGTGGACGGGATCACGGGTCACCTCCTCGCCGTCCAGGCTGATCGT
>CADCWH010000137.1 GCA_902806395.1 uncultured Thermomicrobiales bacterium
AATCGTTGCGGTTGGACGGGGTGTCGCAGACTCGCGTGACCTGGGAAAGCCCCGACCCATGCACACCCGGCGGAGCGCCGGGAAGTCAACACCACGGTGGCGCCCCGGTCCTGACCCGGATCTCGAGCGGGTAAGGAGCGCGAGTGCTACGGCCTCGCCCGGACCCCAGCGACCGTGCAGACCAGGACATTGACCGTCGCTGTACTATCACCCGGGTGATCGTCTGCTAGGTCGCTGGATCATCGTCGGTCGCGCTCGACGTACCGCTCGGCCGCACTGGTGCGGTTGTCTCCGACACGGTGCCCGACCAGCCAGAGGATCGTCGGAGGTCGAAACGGTGGCTCCCCCGGTCACCCCAGGCGACCAGGGTCAGGACAATCGCGCCCCAGAGGTAGCCGCCGAGGACATCCGATGGCCAGTGCGCGCCCGTGTAGACCCGGCCGAAGCCGACGACGAGGAGAATCGTGATGGCAGGAATCTGCACGATCCTGCGTCGGCGTGGCCCGACCAGCATGGGCGCCAGGTACGCGA
This sequence comes from uncultured Thermomicrobiales bacterium, assembly GCA_902806395.1. The sequence goes on from CADCWH010000137.1 coordinate 532, forward strand.
TGCCGCCGTAGAGGAGCATGGCACCCATCGCGTGGCCGCTCGGGAATCCTGATCCGCTGGCCCGCTCCGTCACCCGTACCAGTTCGTCATCTGGCCGCGGGCTGTCGAAGACCGACTTCAGGAGTGGGTTCAGGGCGCGGAGGAGCGCCGCGAGGACGAGGATGGCGGCGGCTCTCGGACGCCGAGCGAACGCGAAAACCGCCGCGGCCACCAGGGCGGCCAGCGCGAGCGCCGGGACGGTGCCGATCCCGTCCGCGAACGCCGCCACGGTCCCTGCCGGAGGATCAGGAGCCCGCTGGATCCACCGGGCGAGCGCGACATCACCAAACAGCACCCGCTCACCGGCAGCCGCGGCCGACAGCAGCAGGGTCACGAGTACCAGCAGCGTCGTGACCCGCGGACTCGGGTCGACGTGGACCGCACGACCATCTCGACCCACGGGAGTCGGTGGGGAAGTGGATGCCGCCCGTCCAGCGGCGGACCCCACGACACCGCCGAGCGCTGCCGCACCAAGGACCATGACCAGCAGGACATCGAGGTAGAGCAGCGTCGCCACCGTGGCACTCCGGAAGCGAGGTGAGGGCGCCGGCTCAGGAGCCCCCTCCTCGCCCGGAATCGGTGGAAGATCGAGGCTAGGCACGTCCGAGGGATTCGGCTCGGCCATGACGCCGATCTCGATCGCGACGCTTCGGAAGTCGGCGCTCTCGCGCAGCGGTCCACTGGCCAGTGCCACCAAGATGAGCAGCGTTCCCGCACCGACTAGCCAGCCATGGAGGAGGCCATGCGAGGGGCGATCCGCCACGGCCACCTTGGCCGCCATCCAGCCGCCCATGGCAAAGGCGAGGAGCGCGCTCGTGCCGCCCCAAATCGTCGCCGCCATCCCGATCACGGTGCGGCCGGTCCCCGACGGTAATACCGTCATGCCAACGGCGGCACCGAACGCGCCAAACATCACCAGCGCGACGACGGTCACCACGATCCCCGCCACGACCGCGCCCAACTGGGGGGACGCCCATCGGGTGGTCATTTCAGCTGCACGATCCACTCGGCGATGATCACCGGCTTGCCGGCGAGCTCGGCGAGTCGCTCGTCGTCCAGGGTGATCCCCAGCTCGGCCTCCAGCGCCGTGCGGTCGAACGGACGCACCTCGCCCCGGACGTAGGCGCTCGACTCGTCGAACAGGCCGGGGCGGGGGGAAGGGCTAATGACCAGTATTCCGACATCGCGGACCCAGAAGGCGTAGGGGCCGAAGACGTGTTCGACCTCGCCGCTGATCACCACGCTCTGGCCCAGGTACCGCTCGGGGTCGCGCCGGAGCTCCATGATCGTCACCCCATCGTCGTAGCCGGCCGACGCGCCCATCTCGGGGTCACCTTGACGGAGTGGGACGTGGGGATTCAACGTGATGGACTCCGCCACCAGTACCGAGCGGCGATCGTAGATGACTAGTGCGGCCTCATCCAGATCAGCCCCAGTCTCCGTCTCGAGGGCGGCGATGTCGAAGGGGCGGACAACCCCAGTCACCTGGGCCACAGCTCCGACTGCGATCAGTGATGTCGGCTGCTCGAGCAAGCTGACGAGCTCGGAAGCACCGACCACCAGGAGCCTGTCCCCGACAACGAACTTGTCGTTGCCGATCAGCATCGTCCGGGGGTCGATCACCTCGTCCACGCGGGCGCTGATTGTCACGGCGGCACCCCACATCGGTTCCGGATGGTCGACCACCTCGCTGAGGGTCACCCCAAACTCGGGACCGGCCGACTGGTCTTCGTCGAAGACTCCCTGAAAGACCCCGCGCAGGGTGGGGAAGAGGGCGACGGTGAGAACGACCAGCAATACGACCTCGCCAAAGATGCCCAGTAACGCCCAGTCGCGGGCGGGCAGCTGTCCGCGCGCCGCCCGTGTCCTGGCCGCATCCCCACCGATACCCAACCGCACCAGCATTCCCATGGCGGACCTCTAGCCCCTGACAGTCACCCTACCGGCCCTCAGAACAGATGGCTGCTCCGCCCGGTTAGCCCGCCGACTGGTCACGATGGGTGGTCTCTCGTCATCACCATGCTATGGGAGCCGTGTGCACGGGTGATCGGGATGTCGCCCAACGTCAGTGTCACTCCAGGTCCAGCCACAGGCCCACCGCCAACCTATCACACCGATATGTCGATCCCGTGAGCAGTGGTGAACGAATGGGTGACGATCAGTGAAATTCGGTGAACGGAACGCCCGATGGCCCATTCGGGACGATCGCTGACCTCAGGCATGAGGACGGGCTCGCTCTAACCCGACGCGGCCATGGAGTAGCCGATCCCCCATTCGGTGCGGATGTAGCGGGGGCGCTCGGCATCATCGCCCAGCTTCTGGCGCAGGCGTCGCACGAAGACCTTTAGGTAACCGGGGTCGCCGGCCCATTCTGAGCCCCAGACCCGTTCCAGTAGGACGTGATGGGCCAGGACGGTGCCGGCGTGGCGGGCCAACTCCTCCAGGAGCCGGTACTCGGTCGAGGTGAGGCGAACCACCTCGCCGGCGACACGGACCTCGCGGGCCTCGAAGTCGATGCTCAGGTCACCACTCGTAAAGCCGCCACCGGCAGGGGCCGGCGAGTTTCCCGCCCGGCGCATGAGCGCCCGGAGACGGGCAAGCAGCTCGAGGTGGTCGAAAGGTTTCGATAAGTAGTCGTCGGCCCCGAGGTCGAAGGCCCGGATCTTGTCGATCGTTGCGTCGCGGACGGTGAGCATCAGGATCGGCACCTGGGATGTCTCTCGGATCCGCCGAAGGACTTCGAAGCCGTTCGGCGGCGGCATGGCAATGTCGAGGATCACCAAGTCGACCGGCTCCTCAGCAAATCGCCGCAGTGCCTCCTCGCCATCGGCGGCCATGACCACCTGGCAGCCCGGCCAGGTCATCCGCACCCCGAACGCGACGACCTGGGCGACTTCCGACGCATCCTCGGCGATCAGCACCCGCAGCATCAGGCGCCCCTTTCCTCCGGTCGGCGGGGTAGAGCCACGGTCAAGACGGTGCCTCCGCCCGGCCGCTGAGTGGCCCATACGCGCCCCCGGTGCAGTTCGATCAAGCCTCGCGCGATCGCGAGGCCAAGCCCGGAGTTGCCCGTCGCCGGATCGAGTCGGTGGAATCGTTCGAAGACCGCCTCCAACTCGGCAGGCGGGATGCCGGGACCGTCGTCGCTCACCGACAATCGAACCTCCTCGGCGTGAGCGCCGCCGGAGATGGAGATCCGAGAGCCAGCGGGGGTGTGCTCATGGGCATTGGCGAGCAGGTTGACCATGACTTGTCCTAGCCGCCGACCATCGCCATCGGCCGGGAGCGGTTCCGGCAGGTCGACTTCCAAGGTCTGCCCCTTGTCGCTGATCAGTGGGTGAATCGTGCCCATCGCGTCGGAGACCACGTCCCGCAGGTCGAGCGGTACGGGGTCGATGGACATCGTCCCGGATTCGAACTGGTTGTAGGTGAGCAGATCGTCGATCAGGACGCCCAGTCGCTCGGCGCTGCGCCGGGCGCTGCCGAGCAGGGCGAGTTCGTCGGCCCTGAGCCGCTCTGCCGCGGCCATCTCCAACATTCCGAGGCCGGCGCGAACCGCGGTCAGTGGGGTACGGAGGTCGTGGGAAACCGAGGCGACGAATTCTGTGCGGAGTTGGTCGAGTTGCTCGAGTCGGGTCGCTTCGTCGCGACCCACCCGTGCGGATTCCTCCTGAGCGACCATCCGCTGCATGAGCAACGCCGTTCCACCCCCGACCATGGCCAGCACGACCATTCGAGCCGCCAACTGCCGGATCGAGCCCGGCGAGGGGCTCCACTGCGGCAGCGTCGGAGCAATGAGCACGATCAGGGTGATGACGACCGCTGTGTAGACGAGCGTCGGCCGGAGGGGCCAGCAGACCGCGGCGGTGACGACGGCGATGTAGAAGGAGACGAACAGCGGGCCGCCAGGCTCGGCATCCAGGAAATAGAGGGTCCCGGCGACCGGCAAATCCGCGAGCGGGACCCAACCGAACGCATGCAGTTGGGGCACCTGGTTACGCACCACGGTGATCAGCAAGTTGTAGGCGCCAAAGGCGAGGACGAGCACCCAGATCTGGTGATCCCCTCTTCCCACCGTCGGCCAGGTCAGGGTGATCAGGAGCATGGTGCCCAAGACCACCCAGCGCAACCGGTGGAGCGCCCGCGCGAGCGGGTGGTCGAACTGGAGTCGACTCAGGAGGGTGACAACATAGTGTGGTTCGGTTGCTGGGAGGCGCATACCGTCCGTTGCCTCACTTCGCCTCGGACGCCATACCGGTCGCCAAGGGATCCACCGGCGCGGCCTCAGCAAATGGCCACCAATCGGAGGAGACGAGCGCTGTCGGATCAGTCAGGGCCGGACGCGTCAGGATCGGTCCCATCTTAGCAGGCCGTGCGACTCGCCCGCGCTGCGGCAGATGACGCGGTTCGACTCGCTCCCCTCCCCATCATTAGCGGTGAGGAGCGAGGCGGCCAGCGACCGTCCCGCTGGTAGGTATTGAGGACGTGCGGCTGACGGACCGTGATTCGTGGGCCGGATCGATACATCCGCTCGACGGCAAGACCCTGGGCCCTCTCGGTCACGCGCCAGCTCGGACGAGCTTATTCTGGTGGGTCGACCCATGGCGATCCCAAAGTGCGCATAACACCGGCTGAACCCCGAGTGAGGCGGCTTGCCCTGTCACTCAGTCGATGATGATTGCCGTGAACTGCTGACGCGGGTGCGGATGGTCGAAGTCACCCGACCACGACCCAGCCACTTTCCGCCCGGTCCAGGTGCAACG
>CADCWH010000138.1 GCA_902806395.1 uncultured Thermomicrobiales bacterium
CCCAGAGCTGGGTTCCCAAGTCGCGGGGAACTTCGCGGTGATCACCGAGGTCCGCGAGGTCGATCCCCTCACGGTCCAGTTCGTCCTGTCGGCACCCGCGCCCTACCTCCCAGCCCAGATGGCCGTCTGGCTGGCGATCGTCCCCCCTGACTACGCGGCCGACCCGGCGAATGACCTGGCGGCGGCGCCCGTCGGGACGGGACCATACCGATTCGTCTCCTGGGAGCGGGGGGAGCGGGTCGAGTTGGAAGCCAATCCCGAGTACGCGCTCGGTGAGCTGAAAGGGTTCCCGGTCGCCACGGCGGCCGAGTTCCGCTTCGTGCCGGACGGGGCGACGCGCGTCGCCGAGTTGCGATCCGGCGCGGCCGACCTGGTCACCTCGGTCCCGACGGACCAGATCGAGGCGATCGAAGGGGATGGCCTCTCGGTCGTGCCGGTCGCGGTGTCGGGATCGACCTGGGTCCGGCTGCCGACCGATGTCGCCCCGTTCGACGACCCCCGGGTGCGCCGGGCGCTGAACCACGCCGTCGATACCCCGGCGATCATCGACGCCCTGATGGGTGGGTTCGGACAGCCGCTGGCGACCTTCGCCGTCCCGACGACGCTGGGCTTTGACCCGGCTCTAGAGCCCTTCACCTATGACCCCGACCTCTCCCGCGACCTGCTCGCCGAGGCGGGGTACGGAGACGGGTTCGAGACCTCGATGGCCGTCTCAATCGGGGATCGGACCGACATCGCCGAAGCGATCGCTGGCTTCCTGGCCGAGGTGGGCGTCTCGGTGACTGTGGTCGAGGAAGACGGAGCCCGGTTCAACGCGACCTGGAAGGACAAGGAGGCCGCCCCGCTCCGCCTGGTGACCTGGCGTGGGATCTTCGACCCATACACGTTGCTCAGTCTGGTGGTCAACGGGGAAGGATTCTTGTCTCGCTACCAGAGTCCGGCCATCCAGGCTCTCCTCGACCTGGCGGCGACCGAGGGTGATGCCGCGGTTCGGGCCGGTCAGTACGCGGAGGTCTTCCGCTTGCTGCGGGACGACCCGGCGGCGATCTACCTCTACGACGAGACCGCGATCAACGGCGTTGGTCCGTCGATGCCCGACTGGACGCCACGCCCGGACGGCTATGTCCTCCCGACGGTGGTGACGGCCGGATGATGCCCGGGCAGCACCCGGTCAACTCCGGGAGGTCGCTTGGGTCTGAGGCGGCAGAGTCGCAAGGTTCCGGCGCTCGTCACTGGCCGCCAGTGCCGAGGGCCTTGGCCATGCTGGATGCTGCCAGGGTAGGCCACCTCGCGACGGCCGACGCCACCGGGAATCCGTACGTCGTCCCATGCTGTTTCGCCCTGCTCGAGGGAACTGGCACCGTGGGATCGGCCTCGATCGTCACCGTGCTGGACGAGAAGCCGAAAGGCGTCGCTGGCCGCGAGACGCGCCGTGTCCGCAACGTGCTGGCCCGACCGGTCGCGTCACTGGTCGTCGATGATTACGCGGAGGATTGGGACCGCTTGGCCTGGGTCCTCGTGCGGGGCCGGGCTGAAGTCGTCGGTCCGGGCGAAGCTGGACAGCGGGAAGCGATTGCCGCCCTGCGGACCAAGTACCCCCAGTATCGGTCGATGGCCCTCGAGGACAAGGTCGTGATCCGGATCACGGACCTCACCGCCTCATCCTGGGCCGCCAACGACCGGGAGGGTGGTCAACCAACCGGGCACGTTCATGGCGATTGGTCGCCCGCGCCCCGATTCGTGGGGGCGATGGACATGATCCGGGGCCGCCGCTCGGTGCGGGCCTTCACCGACGAGCCGGTCCCGGCCAGGGTGATCCGCGAGGCGATCGAAGCCGCAGGCTGGGCGCCGTCCCCTCACGGGAGGCAGCCGTGGCGATTCGCCGTGGTCGAGTCAGGAGAGACCAAGCGGGCCCTGGCCGATGCGATGGCGGCGACTTGGCAGGAGCAATTGGCGCTGGACGGACAGGCGGCGGAGATCATCACGATCCGGCTGGCGAAGAGCCGGGAACGCGTCCTCGGGGCTCCCACCCTGATCGTGCCGTGCCTGTTCCCCGAGGTGTTGGACGTCTACCCGGACGCTGACCGGCGGGAGGCCGAACGGGAGATGGCCGTCCAGAGCCTAGGAGCGGCGATCCAGACGATGCAGCTCCAGATTTACGCCGCGGGCTGGGACTCCGGCTGGATGTGCGCGCCGCTGTTCTGCCCCGACATCGTTCGCGAGACATTGGGGCTGCCCGCGGGCATGATCCCCCAAGCACTGATCCCGGTCGGGCGGGCGGCCCGGGAACCAGTCCGGCGAGGGCGGATCCCGCCAGAAGACCTGATCGCGGGCTGGTTCTGACGGGTCGCGACGGTCAGGTGCCCAGCCGGCGGATGTGGAGCAAGTTCGTCCGGCCCGAGACACGGAGCATCGGCAGGCTGCCGACGATCAGCCCGTAGTCTTCCTCCGTGGCCCAGCCGGCGTCGACGATCGCCTGGCCGGCCGTCCGGAACATCACGTCCGGTTCGTCGTCCATCGGCAAGACCATGCTCTGGACGCCCCAGACCAGGTTGAGGCGGCAGGCCACCGTCTCCTCGGTGCAGACGGCGATGATCGGCTGGGCGGGGCGGTACTTCGCCACCCGGCGGGCGGCCGATCCAGCCAGGGTGAAGACCACGATCCGGCTCGCGGGGGTCTGGTCGGACAGGGTGTACGCGGCGCGAGCGATCGCGTCCGCGACTCGCAGTTCGGTGTCCTCGGCATTCGGGAGCTTCTTCCCGGCCGAGCCCGAGCGGACGGTGCCGTCCTTCTCGATCTCGCGGATGATGCGGTCCATCGTCTGGACCGCCTCGACGGGATACTTCCCCATCGCCGACTCGGCGGAGAGCATCACCGCGTCCGTCCCGTCCCAGACGGCGTTGGCGACGTCGCTGGTCTCGGCCCGAGTGGCTACGGGCTGGGTGATCATCGACTCGAGCATCTGGGTCGCCGTGATCACCGGGAGGCCGAACTCGTTGGCGACGCTGATGATCTCCTTCTGGGCCCGCGGAACGCGCTCCGGCGGAAGTTGGACACCCAGGTCGCCGCGGGCGACCATCAGGCCGTCGGCCTCGGCGGCGATCTGCCGGACGTTGGCGAGCGCCTCGCCCCGCTCGATCTTGGCGATCAGACCCGGGGCATCCTTGCCGAGCGACGCGGTCACGGCTCGGGCCGCGACGAGGTCGCTGGCATCGTTGACGAAGCTGAGGCCGAGGTACTCGACGCGGTGGGCGATGGCGAATTCGATGTCGACGTGGTCGTCCGCGGTCAGTGCCCCCCCTTGGATCGGGGCCCCTGGCAGGGTGACACCTTGGCGACCGTTCAATTGACCACCCCGGCCCACCGTGCAGGTGGCCGATCCGGCATGGACACTCTCGACGAGGAGTTCGATCAGGCCGTCCGCGATCAGGATGCGCGAGTTTCGCTCGATCACGCCAAGCAGGTTCGCGTAGCCGATGCCGATTCGGGATTCGGTCGTGGGAACAATCTCGGGGACGATCTCGACCCTGCCACCGCGGGTGATCGGGACGGACCCCCCACCTTCCACCGGTCCCGTACGGATCTTCAGTCCCTGGA
>CADCWH010000139.1 GCA_902806395.1 uncultured Thermomicrobiales bacterium
CACGGCGATGCGACCAGTGGTAGCCAAGCTCTCCGGGCTCGGAAGGGCGTCGCTTGCGTCCCTGATGTCGTACTGCGGCCGACGGACATCTCCCCGCGGCGCAAGGACCGTGCCGGCCCGGACTTCACGAGCGTTCGCCGCCGGCTGGTGATCAGTCTCGGGTGTCGCCGGACGGTCCAAGATGAAACGCTTGGGGATGTCCAGGACACTCTTCAGCATGGGGCCTGACCTCATTCGGCGGTTCACCCGGCGTCGTCTCTGGAAGCAGCCTAACCCGTCCCGCGATCGGACCTAGGCCCTGTTCTCGCCCGCCGTTGGATCTGATCTGTTCACCGTCGATCGTAGGGAGCCGTCTCGGAGACGGTGGTCGACCGTTACCCAGGGAACATGGCGATGCTGTCGGGCGAATGCATCCGGTCGTAGACGTAGGTGACATAGTCGGGCAAGCGTTCGGGTGTCGCCCGGACCCGCCGCCAGACCGCCGACACGCTGGGCTCACCGTGCCAGTACGACCAGATCAGGGTGGCCCGGTCGTCCGCTGCCAGGAAGCGCATCCGGTTGTCCACCCACCCTTCGCCACCGACCAGGGCGTCACGCAGGAGTTCTTCCCGCACCCGCGCAGGGTCCCACCCCTCGGCGTGCAACCGCCAGGCGGCTCGGGTGCCGATCCCGGACCGGTATCGCGCCAGCAGGGCACCCACTCGGTCATCGAGTTCGTCTTGCCAGCCGATCAGGTCCAGCCCGACGTCGGCGATGCCCTCGAAGACCGAGGAGCTGGCCGTGTTGACGACTGAGAGCAAGGCGTCGGCCGGGACCGTCCCGGCGGCGTACCCAACTTCTCGGCGTCGGAATTGGACGTAGTGTCCGGGGTAGCCCTCGTGGACCGCCAGGTGTCGCAGTCCGGGCACGGTGAGCGTCGGGTCCACGTTCAGCCGGATGATGCGCTGACCGTAGTCGCACATCGCGTTGTAGGGCACACCGCTGACGGTTTCGACGCGCATCCCGTCGTCCTTCTCTGCCGGGATATCCAGACGCTCGATCGTACGATCCCAGGCGTCCGAAAGGAGGCCGTTGAGCGTCGCCTCCACCTCGTCTGGCGGCACCCGGTGGCGCGACTCCCAGGCGGCGAACTGGACATCCAGGCTCCCCGCATACCCGAGCTCGACCAGCATGCGACGCATCTCGCCCCGCAGCGCGTCTAGGTCCTCCTCCCGCGCGGGCGTGGCCGGGACGTGGAGGAAGCCGGCGATCTGGTCGGGGAAGGGGAGTCCGGTGGTCCGCCAGCGGGAGAACGCGATCGCGCTGCCGCACGTCTGGGCGTAATAGAGGCGGCGATCAGCTTCTGGAAGGTCGGCCGCCTTTGCCGCGAGTTCGGTGAACCGGGCTTGGGCGTCGGCGTAGTCGGAGAACGATTCGGGCTCGTGCTTGGTGGACAGGTTCAAGACCACGAGGCGCTCGATGTCCCCGCCGCCGGCCCGCGCGTCCTTCCCCCGCTCCGCGCCGTACAGTGCGTCCAGACCCAGCAGAGCGGCAGTCAACCCCTCCCCGTAGTCGAGCGTGGCATCACTGAGCATGGTGGTGGCTCCTCCTCGCTGGCTCCCGGGCCGTTGCTGGGTCGTGAGGGACGGTGGAGCACGGTAGCATATTCACCCATTCGGACGGCCCACGACGATGGGATCAGACCCACCTTGACGACCACCCGCTCCGGTGCGACGCTCTCGCTCGACCAGCGAGTGCTTCTGCCCCATCACCCTTCCCTCGCACGGCACCGAATCTCACCTCGCCCGTCCATCGTGGGCGGGTCATCCGCCCGATGCGGCGACGGAGGCACCAGCGACGATGGCGGAATCCCTACAGCCGACCGGCCAGGTCAGGTCGGACGACCGGGTCACGGTCCTGATCGCGTCGCCGCTGGAGGAACACCATGCGGCGCGGATCGCCGCCGCCTTTCCTGACCGGGTCGAAACGATCTACCGCCCCGATCTCCTCCCGTCTCCGCGGTACACGGGCGACCACGGTGGGTCCCCGGCGTGGCGGCGAAGCACCGAGCAGCGGGCCGAATGGCATGCGGCACTCGCTCGGGCCGAGGTGCTATGGGACTTTCCGCTCGGCGAGACGGCGCCACTCCTCGACCTGGCGCCTCACCTCCGCTGGGTCCAGACCACCTCCGCCGGCGTCGGCCAGTACGTGCAGCGGCTCGGCCTCGTGGACAGTGATCTGCTGGTGACCACCGCGAGCGGTGTCCACGCTCAACCCTTGATGGAGTTCGTCTTCGCCGCCCTGCTCTTCCATACCAAGCAGGTCGCCCACATGCAGGCCGAGCAGCGCGCTCACCACTGGGAGCGATTCTGCGCGCACGAGTTGGACGGCCGAACGATGGCCATCATCGGGCCGGGACGGATCGGCCGAAGAGTCGGCCAGGTGGCCCGCTGCTTCGGGATGACCGTCTGGGCAATGGCCCGTACTCACGATCCGGACCGCGCGGCCGCCCTCGGGGTCGATCGCCTGTTCGCCCGGGCCGACCTGCACGCGATGCTGGCCGGCGCCGACTGCGTCGTCCTCTGCGCCCCCCACACGCCGGAAACCGACGGACTCCTCGACCGCGCGGCGATCGCCGCGCTCAAGCCGGGGGTAGTGTTGGTCAACATCGCGCGCGGCGCGATGGTGGACGAGGATGCGCTGGTCGAGGCGCTCCGGGATGGCACGATCGGTTTCGCCGCGCTCGATGTCTTCCGCACCGAGCCGCTCCCCGGCGACTCGCCGCTCTGGGACTTGCCGAACGTCCTGGTCGCACCCCACTCGGCCAGTACCGTCGATACGGAGAACGCCAAGCTGACCGACCGATTCCTCCAAAACTTGGGGCACTACCTGGAGGGGAACCTGGACCGCATGGAACCGGTGCTGGACAAGGCCCGTCTCTACTGAGCGGGAGCCAATTGGACTCCCGGGGAGCCCGCCGCATCACCGAGCATGGAAGCCGCGATCAGCGAGACGGGGATCGCGCCGTAGCTCAGGAAACGGTCGTGGAATGCCCGCGGGGAGAAGGACGCCCCCTCCGCGGTGGCCATCTGCCGGCGCAGGTCGTGGATGGCGTCCGTGCCTATGAGGTACATCATCGCCGCGCCGGGGAACATCGAATTCTTGACCGCCTCGCCATGCGCCGCCGCCGCCGACATCCCCGCTTCCCGTTCGTAGAACCGGGCCGCCTCGGCCAATGTCAACCCGCCAGTGTGGAGCGCCACGTCCACCACCGCCCGCGCCGCCATCCGAACCTGATTTTGGGCTTGGGCCAACGATTGGAGTGGGGTCAAGAATCCGACCTCGTCCATGAGGTCGGTCGCGTAGCAGGCCCATCCCTCGACCAGCGTACCCCCACAGAAGAACGCGATCCGCGAAGCGCAGTCCACCCCGGCCACTTGGCCGATCCGTGACGCCGCGCGGGCGGCGTGCCAGTTCTGGACATGGTGCCCCAGGCCACCGTGGTGGATGACGTGATTGAGGGTGATCACGCTGTCGTTCGTCGCCCGCAGCCGCCGCTCCTGTTCTTCAGCCGGCAGCGACGGGTCGATCGGCGGGACGAGATAGCGGTGGACCTCGGGCCGGCCAAACGGCGCCGGACACCGGTAGGGGAGGTAATAGAGTTCGCCGGCCGCCTCACGATCCGACGCCGGCACCGGCACGTACTCGATGGGGAAGTCTGGCCAGGTCACGAGGTCGTGGTCGAGTGCCGCCGACCGCGCCGCGTGCCAGGTCCGCGCGAAGGCGGACGGGTACTCCTCGATGGTGGGATGGTGGTCGGGCAGGGTGCCGAGCAACTCGTCGCAGGTGCTGTCTGGAGAAACGTCGCGGGCCCGGTCGTCCAGCGCCCGCTGTGCCGCCTCGAGCGCCTCGCGGGCGTAGGCTTCCACCCACCCCGCATCGTGCTCGACGGGGAGGTGGTGGCCCTGGTGCAGGTAGCGATCGAACGCCTCCCGGCCGCAGGCGTACGCGTCGGTGGTCCGTTTTGTCAGGTCGGTCTCCAACCAGGTGGCATGTTCCCGGAACGCTGCTCGGGCCGTCTCCGCCGCTGCCAGGAACGACGGGTCGGTGATGCCTCGCTCGGCGGCGAGCAACTGGACTCCTCGGCCGAAGTAGTGGTCGGCGGCCCGCGCCTCGCGGGCCGCCCGCTCCGTCCACGCCGCCGGAGCGGCGTCGACGTTCGCGCGACCCTGCTCCAGGAACCCCGGCATCGCCGTCATCCGGGAGACCGCCGCCGCAACCCGATCGGCGAGTGGCTCGCTGTCACGCAAGAACAGCGACAGCACCCCAAAGATCCCTTCCCCGGTGACCACCGCCGGGTTGCCGGCGTGGAAATGAGGTGCGGTCTCCTCCCACAGTTGGATCGCAAGGTGGCCGTCGGCCAGAGAGCGATCGTGCCTCGATGCCTCGTCGAGCCCATCGTGGCCGATCGCCGCGAGCCGTCGCCGCAGGTCGCGCATGGCGTCCACCGCCCGCGCCCGGCCTTCGGGTGAAAAGTCGGGGAGTTGGTGGTCGTGGTCGTGGACGCCGGTGAAGGTGGCGTTGACGGGGCGCCGGGCGCGGTCGAATGCGAAGAAGTCATCCATCCAGGCCGCGAAGGCGAGCCGGTTGTCGTGCTCCGATCGGGTGTCGCCGGTCGTCACCGAAACTGCGTCCATGGTCGCGTGAATCTCCTTGGTCGTAATGCCCGACGACGATGGTCCATTCCGAGGCGTGGGAAACGTCGCTCCGGGCCCTCCACGCGGCGAGCGGGGGGGCACGTGATTCCCGCCACCTCTCCCTCGCCCACCGCGGCGGCCCCGCCATCCTCACCTCGGCAATGGCATCTCCACCCAGCGCCGCTCGTGGACCGAGATCTCGACGGCATTGATGACCTCTTGGACCCAGGCCCCGTCGTCAAAGCTGCCTTGATTCTCCGGCGTGTCCGTGGTGAGTTCATCGAGGAAATTCTTGGTCAGGTTGGCATAGAACAGCGTATGCCAATCCTCACGGGGGCCACCGCCGGTGGGGTAGAACCGCTCCGGCACCTCTAATTCCTTGAACTCGACCTCATCCGGAGTCGCCGCCTTGATCGTCTCGGGAATGCCGAACTCCTGGACCAGGCGAGTGATGATGGCACCCTTGGAGCCGTACAGGCGGACCTCGATCCCCGGATAGTTGCCGACGGTGACGAAGCTGGTCTGGACCGACCCGATCGCGCCGTTCGCGAACTCGGCCAGAAAAATGTCCCCGTCATCGAGGTTGATCCGCGTCATCTGCCCGGTGGCCCGGACGACCCGCTCGGGAACGAAGTTCTTCATGGTGCCGACCACGGAACTGAAACCGGAACCGACCATCCACCGCGCCAGGTCGATCACCGGCGCACCATACCCTTCCAGCGACGATGTCTGGAGCCGGGTCGGATCGGCATTTGGATCGACTTGGCGGAGGGGGGTCTGCGGGTCCAACCACTGCGAATTCTGCTCGTAGGCGTTGTAGATGAACGGTTCACCACAGAATCCCTGGTCGACCAATTCCTTCATGTAGAGCATCGCCGGTGAATAGCGGAAGGTGAACCCGAGCTTGGTCTTCAGACCATTTGACCGGGCCAGGTCGGCCGCGCGGAGGGTGTCGCGGAAGTCGAAGGCGACCGGTTTCTCGCAGAGGACGTGCTTCCCGGACTCCAGGGCTGCCATCGCGAGTTCGAAGTGGGTGTGACTGGGGGTGCAGACGTCGATCACGTCCACGTCGTCCCGCTCGACCACCGCGCGGTAGTCGTCACTGACGTCCCCGGCGCCAAACGTCTCCGCCGCGGCTTCGGCCAGGCCGCGGTCCACGTCGCAGATCGCGACCAGTTCACAGCGGGGATCGCGCACCCATCCCGGCAGGTGGGCCATCGTTGCCCATCGGCCGGCCCCCAGGACCCCCACGCGAACTCTTCGTCCCTCGATCGGCATCATGATGCTCCCTCCCTCCACGCGCTCACCGTCCCCACCGGCCACGGCATGCCTCCGGTAGACTGGGCAGCCAGCTTGGCCACCCATGACGGACGATACCGGGAGGATAGGCGATGAACGTGGTGTTTGACTTCACGGGTCGCGTCGTGATCATCACCGGGGCGGCCCGAGGGATCGGGCGGGAGATGACCCGGCACTTCGTCGAGGCCGGGGCCTCGGTCGTGGCGGCCGACCGAGACGAGGGTGGTCTAGCCGAGACCTGCGCCGCGCACCCCGCTGACCGCGTCACGGCGGTGGTCGCCGACGTGAGTGACGAGGACGATGCCGCCAGGATCGTCGCAGCGGCGAGTGATCGGTTCGGGCGACTCGACGTCTGCGTCAATAACGCGGCCGTCGCGCCGCACACCGCATTGCTGGAGGAGCGGGTCGCTGTCTGGGATACGGTCTTCCGGGTCAACTGCCGGGGCACCTTCCTGATGACCCAAGCCGCCGCCCGAGTGATGATCGCCGGCGGCCACGGGGGCAGGATCATCAATTTCTCGTCCGGCGTCAGCCGTCGCGGGTCCCCGGGCGCCGCGGCCTACGCATCCAGCCGCGCGGCGGTGGAGAGCTTCTCCCGCGTCGCGGCCATCGAATTGGCCCCCCACGGCATCCTCGTCGCCACCGTCAGTCCCGGCCTGATCGACACCCAGCCCAAACCATTGCCGCCGACCATGGCGGCGGCGCTGGGCCGGCGCATCCCGACCATGCCTCTGGCGCGTCCCGGAGAGCCGGACGAGGTGGCCTCCGTCGTCCTCTTCCTCGCCTCCGACGGTGCGAGCTTCGTCACCGGCGCCGTATGGGACGTCGACGGCGGGGCGGGCATCGGGACCCGAGCCGGCGGTCCCGTCATCGACGACGATTCGCGCTATGACTGGGTGACCGGCCGACGATGATCGCCGCCGCCGCTATTCATGTCCCCGACCGGCCTCGACCCGGCGTTTGACAAGGCACCGAGGCCATGCCACCCTACCGGCCGCCGCGTGGACGAACGTCGACGACACCCTCGGGCACCTGCCGCGGGACCGGTCGGGGGTGACCCCCAGTGGCCAGGACCCCGGCCCTTGGTGGGGCCGTCGATGGGCGGAGCGGTGTGGACGAGGTCGGCACGCTGGCCGACCCCGATGGGCAGAATGGGAGGATATCGTGGTGGACCAAGTGAGCGCCGACCTGAAACGATCGTTTTCGCGGCGACGCCTGGTGGCCGGGACGACGGCCACCGCGGCCGCGCTGGCCGCCTCCCGCCTTGAGGTGATGGCCCGGTCAGGAGGAGCCGCGCCGGGTTCCGCCCGCGTGCTGGCACAGGACATCCAACCGGGCGGCACGCTGACCTATGGTCTCGGCTTCGACATCGACGGCACGCTCGACCCCGGCGTGACCCACTTCGATTCCACGATCCGCGTCACCCTCAACATCTGCGAGCCGCTCGTCTGGATGCCGAGCGCGACCGAGATTGCGCCGGGCTTGGCCGAGTCTTGGGAGGTGTCCGAAGACGGCCTCGAGTACACCTTCAAGCTCAAGCAGGGCGTGACCTTCCACGACGGGACGCCCTTCAACGCGGAAGCGGTCCAGTTCACCTTCGACCGCATCGTCCAGGCGGACAAGATGGCCGCCACGCCAGAGGCGGCCACCCCCGATCCCGCGACGGTCATCGTCGCGGGCCAGGCGCACGACCAGATCGGCACGTACGACCACTCCGAGATCATCGACGACCACACCATCAAGATGGTGCTGAGCCGGCCATTCTCCCCGTTCTTGACCGGCCTCAATGGCTACCTGGGCATCGTGTCTCCGACTGCGGTCCGCACCATGGGCCTCGCGGAGTTCGCTCGCGCCCCGGTCGGTACCGGACCGTTCCGGTTCAAGGAGTGGGTCGAGGCCGACCATGTCACGATCGAGCGGAACCCCGACTACAACTGGGGCTCGTCCGTCTTCGGCCACCAGGGGCCAGCCTATTTCGACGAGATCATCTACAAGGTGATCCCGGACGCCGCCGTTCGCACCGGTACCCTGCTCTCCGGCGAGACCCAGTACATCGACGAACTCGATCCCCTGCAGAGCGAGGACGTCTCCGGCGACGAGGCGCTGGAAATCATCCGGCAGGGGCAGCCCGGCTCCGGCTGGGTCCTCCTCGTCAACCAGGCGCGCCCCGAGCGCCCGGTGGCCGACGTGAAGGTCCGACAGGCGCTGGAGTACGCGATCGACAAGGAGGCCTTCAACGAGGCCGTCTTCGCGGGCAGCAACGAGCCAGCCTCCAGCCCATTGATGAAGGTCACGTTCGGCTACGACCCGGCCACCGAGTCTGTCTACACCTACGACAAGGCCAAGGCCGAGAGCCTGCTCGAAGAGGCGGGCTGGGTCCTCAACGGTGACATTCGGGAGAAGGACGGCCAACGGCTCGAACTGTATTTCCCGATCATCGACCGGCCGCGGGACAACGCGATGGCGACCGCGATCCAGGGATCGTTCCGTGAGATCGGGATCGACCTGACGGTCGAGCCGATGGAACGGGGTGCGTACACCCAGACCTGGAAGGAGGAGAACAACTACGACTTCTCGTTCATGTGGTTCTCCTATGCCGACCCGGACGTGCTCCGCACCATCTTCTACTCGAAGAACATCGGTGCCTTCAACCGAGCCCAGTACAACGTGCCGGAAGTCGACACGATGCTGGAGGAGGCCGCCGCGAGCAGCGACCCCGAGGTCCGCATGGACCTCTACTCCCAGATCCAGATGAAGGTCCTCCAGGACGCGGTGGTCATCCCGCTCGCCGACTCCATCACCTACAACGCCAAGCAGAAGCGATTGCAGGGAGAGGTGCTGGACTACCTGGCATCCTACGTCTGGATGAACGACGCCCATTTCGCCGAGTAACGCGCACGGCGTCACGCGGTCTCGGGGAGACGATGTTGGTCTCCCCGAGGCCGCGTGGGCTTCGACCCGACGCGATCGGCGGGCGGTTTCTGGTGGCAGGGCGGTGCACGGTCGCCGCCGGGTGAATGTTGGCCCATGGTGACGATAATCGGCCGACGGGTGATGCAGGCGATCCCGGTGTTGCTCGGGATCTCGGTCTTCACCTTCCTCATGCTCCACCTGGTCCCGGGTGACCCCGTCACGGCGATCGCGGGGGATAAGCCCCTCTCCGACGAGCGGATCGCCCAGATCCGTCACCAGTACGGGTTGGACCGGCCACTCTGGGTGCAATACGGCGATTACATGGGTGGCGTCCTGCGCGGGGACCTCGGCAGTGGGCTCCACAGTCAGCGACCGGTCGCCGACAGCATCCGGGAAGCGCTGTGGCCCACGGTGCAATTGACACTCGCCGGCCTGGTGGTGGCGGTGTCGCTGGGCGTCGCGCTCGGCATCCTGGCGGCCATGTTCCACAACTCATGGGTCGACAGCAGTGCCATGGCGTTGGCGTTGCTCGGGGTCTCGATGCCGGTCTTCTACCTCGGTCTCTTACTCCTCTTCGCCTTCTCGTTCCACTTCCATCTCTTCCCCGCCACCGGCCTCGGCGGCTGGCAACACCTGGTGCTCCCGGCGGTGGCCGTCGGCTTTGCCTCATCGGCCTATGTCGCACGGCTGGTCCGATCTTCGATGCTCGAGGTCCTCCGCCAGGACTACATCGTGACCGCCCGTGCGAAAGGGCTGGTCGAGCGATTCGTCGTCTCGCGTCATGCGCTGAAGAATGCCCTGATCCCGACGATCACCTACCTGGGACTCCAGCTCGCGGGGCTCCTCAGCGGGGCCGTCGTCACCGAGACGGTCTTCTCGCGTCCCGGCTTGGGCCGCGTCGCGGTGTCGGCGATCAGCAACCGTGACTATCCACTGATCCAAGGCACCGTGCTGGTCACCGCCGGCATTTACGTCCTCGTCAACTTGGTCGTCGACCTCCTCTACGGGATCATCGATCCCCGGATCCGCTATGACTGAGCCAGCGAAGCCCGCATCCGCGACGGTCCTTGCCCCGGTGCTGACGGCATCGGGGGGAAGTGCCCCGGCCCCGGTCTCGGCTCGTCGTCTCGGGCGGGGGGGCGCATCGCGCAGCCTGACTCGCGATGCCCTGATCCGGATCGCTCGGAACCCGGGGGCACTCGTCGGGGCGGCAGTGCTGGCGGTGCTCATCGTGCTGACCGTGTTCGCACCGGTCATCGCCCCCTACGACCCGATTGCCCAGGACTCACAGTCGATCCGTGCCGCACCGAGCCGGGATCATCTCTTCGGAGCGGACACGTTCGGCCGCGACGTCTTCTCTCGCGTCCTGTATGGCGGCCGCAAGTCACTCCCGATCGGGCTCGTGGCCATTTCGATCGCCGCGGTCGTGGGGGTCGGGTTCGGGCTCGTCGCTGGGTACTACGGCCGGTTGACCGACGCGGTCATCATGCGTGCCGTCGACCTGATGCTGGCGTTCCCGGGCATCCTGCTGGCGATGGCCCTGGTCGCGATCCTCGGCAGCAGTCTCTTCAACCTGATGCTGGCGGTCGGGATCGCGTCTATCCCGGATTACACGCGGGTGGTACGGGGGGTGGTCCTCAGTGTCCGGGAGGCGGAATACGTCACCGCGGCACGTGTCAGCGGCGCCCCCGACCGGTCGATCATGGTGCGTCACATCCTGCCGAATGTGTTGCCGTCGATCATCGTCCTCGCCACGCTCGGCATCGCCGGAGCGATCATCCTCGGCGCGACCCTCTCGTTCCTGGGCTTGGGCATCAAGCCGCCGGAACCGGAGTGGGGCAATATGTTGTCCGACGGACGCTCGATGATGCGCCACTATTGGTGGGTCTCGTTCTTCCCGGGGCTGGCGATCATGTTGACGGTGCTCGCCATCAATTTGCTCGGCGACGGACTGCGTGACGCGCTCGACCCGCGCATGGGCCGTCGCTGACCAGCCGGTGTGGGCTCCCCGCCCGGTGATAGGGGAGCGGTCCCAACAGGAAGCACGACCACGTACGACAACGCATAGCGACCTGTGGGTCGGCGCCCCGGTGCCGCCCCGTAGGAGTCGTGCCCGCCGGCCGATACCTTGACCTTGAGGTTTTGGAGTTCCTCGTCTATCGGACCGCCGGTCGCTTGCCGATACAATGCCTCCCGCTGCATTACCGTCCACCAGACGCATGAATGGCGGGGAGGCTATGGAAGCGACCGGCAGGTGGGCCACTGATCTCGGAGGGCATGGTGCAACCGTTGGAGCGCCCCCCGAGGGTCACCGGAGTGTGGGTGTGGGTGTGCGAGTCGACGCGGTTGGGCTCAAGAAGACGGTCGGCGGCAGCGGCCCGGTCCTCCTGCACGACGTCTCCTTCTCGATTCAACCAGGTGAGCTGGTAGCAATCGCCGGCGCCAGTGGGGCCGGCAAGTCCACGCTGATGGACGTGCTGACGGGGTTTCGCCGTCCCACCACGGGGCAGGTCCTGTTCAACGGGCACGCCATCGAACCCGGCCGCGAGGGCACTCGCGGCCGACTTGGGTATGTGCCGCAGGACGACATCGTCCACCACCAGCTGACGGTCGGACAGGGAATCTACTACGCAGCCAAGCTACGCCTTCCCGAGAGCACGAGCGAGAACGAGATCGAGCGCCGGGTGGCGGCAGTCCTGGACGAGGTGGAGCTGACCGAGCGGCGGGATGTGAGAATCGCACAGCTGTCCGGTGGACAACGCAAACGCGTCTCGATTGCGGTCGAGCTCATCGCCGAGCCGCAGGTGCTGTTCCTCGACGAGCCGACCTCGGGCCTGGATCCGGGCCTCGACCTCACCCTGATGGTGCTGTTGCGCCGGCTTGCCGATCAGGGGCGGACGGTCGTGCTGACCACGCACGCGACGACGAACGTGACGGTCTGCGATCAGGTCATCTTCCTCGGCAGAGGCGGGCGACTCTGCTTCTTCGGACCACCGGAGGCGGCGCTGACCTTCTTCGGGGTGTCTTCCTTCGCGGCCGTCTACGCAACGCTTGAGCAGGCAGGGGCCGCTGAGGCGTGGGCGGCGCGCTACCTCAACTCCGACATCCACCAGCGCTTCGTCGTCGACCGCTTAACTGACAGTTCGCCCCTGACCCGCTCGACCAGGAGCGACCTCGACGGGGCGGCCGGGACGGTGATCCACGGGGCAGAGTTGCCGGGCTCGTCGTGGCGGCAGCTCGTCACCTTGACCCGACGCTACGTCCAGTTGCTCTGGAGTGACAAGCCGACGTTGGCCTACCTCGTCCTACAGGTCCCGTTGATGGCCACGTTTTTGGGCCTCGTCAGTGGTGGCGATATCTTCGAGCCGGGGCGCCCTTTCACGACCGCGCAGGTCACCCTGACGCTGCTCATGCTCTTCGCGCTCTGGGTCGGGGCCAACACCGCGTGCCGCGAGATCGTCAAGGAGAACCCCATCTACCGCCGAGAGCGATTGAGCAACCTGCGGATCGTCCCCTACGCCATGTCCAAGCTGGTGGTGCTGGCAGCCCTCAACCTGGTCCAGGCGGTCCTCTGGGTGGTCGTGACGGTGCTGTTCACAGGCGTGCCGGACCACGGTGTCTTCCTGCCGGCATTGATCGAGATGATTCTCTCGGTCTGGGTGATCGGCGTCGCGGGCTTAGCGATGGGCCTCTTCATCTCGGCGGCCGCGGCGAATCTCGATCTCGCCCTGAGCATCACGCCGTCGTCGATCATCCCGCAGATGCTGCTCGCCGGGGTGCTCTTCGCGCTGCCCGGCTCGATCGACTGGATGAGCAACGCGACGATCGGCAAGTGGGGCGTCAATGCGCTCGGGACAACGGCGAACCTCAACCGGCTGTACTACCAGGCCGCGGAGAACCTACCCGACGATCCGCAGTTGACCGCCCTGCTCGGTCAGATCGTCTTCGACCCGAGGGGCTACGACGCCGATCCCGGGCCGAAATCGGTCGAGGCAGCAGCGTCGAGCCGGCGCGGGCACTTGCTGACCCAGTGGACGGTCCTGCTCGGATGGATCGTCATGTTCGTCGGGTTGGCCTGCCTGTCACAGAAGCGGAAAGACCGCGTCTGGCGGAGCTAACCCGATGTCTCGCGGGGATACCGCTCCTGAGCTCTTCCGGTTGATGCTCCAGGCAGGTAGCAGCTGCGCTCAGCCAGCCGCTCCCCTGCGAGCGCGTGACCCCGGTTCGGGATGTCCTCAACGACCTGTTCCGACTGGGGAAGGGCGGAGTGACGGCGGCGTGATCCGCTATGACGAGTGCCAGACCTTCAACTGGGCGACACCAACCGGATCGTCGACGTTACGATGCGCCTGGATACCTGCCCTGCCATCCTAAGAGCGACTGGCACATGGTTCTGACAGTTGG
>CADCWH010000140.1 GCA_902806395.1 uncultured Thermomicrobiales bacterium
GCCGTCCCCACACGGGGTGAGGAGTAGACGCGATGGTGCTCAGCAGGTACGCCGGGGCCGAGGTCCGCCGCAAGGAAGACCCCCGCCTGATCACCGGCAGCTCGACCTACGTCGATGACATCCGGTTGCCGGGGACGCTGCACGTCGCCGTGGTCCGCAGCCCGTACGGGCACGCGACGATCACCGGCATCGACGCGGCCGCGGCCCTCGCCCTGCCCGGCGTGGTGGCGGTCTTCACCGGGGAGGACCTGAAGGCCTTCTGTGGCCCGCTCGAGGGGGGCGGCGGGGAAGGCGGCACATCGGGTGAGGGCAGCAGCGGCGAGCAGGGCGATCCCGACGAGGGAGCAGAAGACGAGATCCCGACCCCCGCGACGTGGGCCGTCGCCGTGGACCGCGTCCGGTTCGTCGGCGAGCCGGTCGCCGTGGTCGTCGCCGAGGACCGCTACGTGGCCGAGGACGCCCGCGAGGCGGTCGAGGTCTCCTACGATGCCTTGCCAACCGTGGCCCACCTCGATGACGCCCGGGCGGACGGGGCGCCACTCCTGTACGACGAGATCCCGAATAACTTGGGCATGCGCTGGGATCGCGTCCACGGCGATGTCGAGGCGGCCTTCCGCGACGCGCCGGTGACGGCCTCGGCCCGGATCCGCTCCCAGCGGCTGGCCGGGGTGCCAATGGAGCCGCGCGGCATCCTCGCCGCACCGGACCCTATCACCCGTGGCCTGACGGTCTGGACATCGACCCAGGCGCCACACTGGAACCGGAACGACATCGCCGAGGCCCTCGGCCTGAGCCAGACGCAGGTGCGGGCGATCGCGCCGGAGGTCGGGGGCGGGTTCGGGGTCAAGATCGGCTCCTACCAGGAGGACTTCATCTGCGCCGCGCTGGCCCACCGCCTCGGCAAGCCGGTCAAGTGGATCGAGACCCGCAGCGAGAACTTCCTCGCCACCCACCACGGCCGTGACCAGTGGGCCGATGTCGAGGTGGCCGCCGACGCGGACGGCCGCCTGCGCGGCGTCCGGATGAACGTGGCCCAGGACTTGGGCGCCTACGCCAAGGGGACCGACCTGCCGGAGTTGACCGGTCGCCTCTCGGCCGGCTGCTACGACATCCCCGCCCTAGAGTTCCACGCCACCGGCTACTACACCAACACGATGGCGGTCGGCGCCTATCGCGGCGCGGGGCGGCCCGAGGCCGCCTATTACATCGAGCGGGTGATCGACCTGGTCGCGGATGCCGCCGGGGTCGACCCGGCCGAGGTGCGGCGGATCAACTTCATCCCGCCGGACCAGTTCCCGCACACCACTGCCGCCGGCGAGATCTACGACACGGGAGAGTACGAGAAGGCCCTTGACAAGGCCCTGGAGGTGTCCGGTTACGCCGACCTGCGCCGGGAGCAGGCGGAGGGTCGCGCCAATGGCCGCTACCTCGGCATCGGCCTAGCCTCCTACGTCGAGATCTGTGGCTTCGGGCCGTACGAGAGTTCGACGGTCCGGGTCGAGCCGAGCGGCGCCGTCTCGATCTTCACCGGCATCTCGCCCCACGGACAGGGGCACGAGACCACCTTCGCCCAGCTTGCCGCCGACCACCTCGGCGCCGACTTCGACCAGGTCTTCGTCCACCACGGCGACACCTCGAACACCCCGCAGGGCAACGGCACCATGGGCAGTCGTGGCCTGGCCGTCGGGGGCGGGGCGCTGATGCTCTCGCTCAAGAAGGTCCAGGAGAAGGCCCGCCGTGTGGCGGCCCACCTGCTGGAGGCGGCGGTCGAGGACGTCGAGCTGCACGACGGCAAGTACCGCGTCCGGGGTGTGCCGGAGGGCGGCATGAGCCTGGCCCAGGTGGCCGAGGCGGTGTACGACGACGTGGACGACATGCCCCGCGACATCGAGGCCGGGCTGCAATCGACCGATTACTTCCGGCCGGAGGACGAGACGTTCCCCTTCGGTACCCACGTCGCGCTGGTCGAGGTCTCCGCCGAGACGGGCGAGGTAGAGATCCTCCGGTACGTCTCGGTCGATGACTGTGGCGTGATCGTCAGCCCGCTGCTGGTGACCGGGCAGGTCCACGGCGGCCTGGCGCAGGGGATCGGCCAGGCCCTGTTCGAGGAGATCCGCTATGACGCCACCGGCGAACTCGTGACCGGCACGCTGAACGACTACACCATCGCCCGGGCCCGCTACCTGCCTCGCTTCGAGACCCACCACACCGAGACCCCGACCCCGATCAACCTGATCGGTGCCAAGGGCATCGGGGAGGCGGCCACCATCGGCTCGACCCCGGCGATGGCCAACGCGGTGATCGACGCCCTGGAGCCCTTCGGCATCACCCACCTCGACGTGCCGATGACCCCCGAGCGGATTTGGCAGGCGATGAGGTCCTCCGGTGCCGCTGCGACCGAGGGAGGACGGGCGGCAGACTAGGAATGGTCACGCTGAACCGAGGCTTGGCGAGGTAATCACTCGGCCTCGCCCGCTGTTCCCAGAGGAGGGAACAGCGGGCGAGGCATACATCGTCGTTGGCAAAGGGCCGTGGCGAGGGGTGCCCTCACGGCATGGTGGGTTCTCCTGCGCCTTCGGCTTGGGGCCCAGTGGTCCCCGCGACACCAGCGCCGATCGGTGGGGTCGTCGGGTTCGGGACCGGCACGGTCCCTGCGACAGGTCGAGAATGACGTTCCCGTCGTCGGCGTGAGAGGAAGACCCATGGCCACCAAGAAGTTGTCGGATCGCATCGTCGAGGCGACCCCGGGCATCGACGCCCTGGCCGAGGCACTTCACAAGGCCTACGACCCTCTCCTCGGCCAAGATGGGCCGCGTGCCATCCGTGATGCGCTCTATGGAGTCTGGCTCGGTCATCCGCTCCACCCGGCCATCATCACGATGCCGATCGGATTCTGGACCACCACGATGCTGCTCGACCTGATGGGCGAGGAGAAGATTGCCGACCTGAGTTTGAAGTTGGGCACCGTCTCGGCCCTGGCCGCCGCCGTGACCGGCGCCGCCCAATGGCAGGACACCTATAACTTGGAGAAGCCCCGTCGCCTCGGCGCCCTCCACGCCACCTTGAATATCACCGCGACTGCGCTCTATGGCGCCTCATGGCTGGCCCGCTCGCGTGGCTCGCGCGGGACTGGGGTGGCCCTCTCGACGACCGCATTCGGGCTGTCCCAAGTCTCCGCCTGGTTGGGGGGGGACCTCTCCTACGACCTCGGCATCGGTGTCAACCGGACGGCGTTCGAGCAGCC
>CADCWH010000141.1 GCA_902806395.1 uncultured Thermomicrobiales bacterium
CATGAGCCGGACGCGATCCGCATCGTGGCCACCGCCGCGAGCCCCGGCCTGCTCGTCCTCAGCGAGATCTATGAGAAGGGATGGCGCGCCTACGTGGACGGGGAGCGGGTCGCCCTGCTGCCGACCCATCATGCCCTGCGGGGTGTGCCGGTCCCCGCCGGGGAACACACCGTCGAAATGCGCTACGAGCCGCTGGGGCTCCGGCTGGGTCTCCCCATCAGCGCCCTGACGGCGACGGCGATGGTGGTCATCTGGTCGATGGCGGGGATGGCGCGGCTTCGCGCCCGGGGTTTCCCAAGGCCTCGTCGCGGATCGCGGCACCCTGGCCGGTGAGAGTGGGCCACCCGATCAGTCATCAGCGCATCAAGGCAGGACCTCTCGCGCCGCGACACGGTCGCGGGGGCACCCAGCCCCGCGCGAGATAGGCCGGTGGTCGGGGCGCCGCTCGCCGCAGCTGGACCGACAGGACCCGCGCGGGGGCCGAGCCAGTTCCCGGGCGCCGAGGTCGCGGCGAAACGCGGGGTGCCGACGCGCTATACTCCTAGCACCCCCGCACGTCCGTTTTGTCTCGACCTAGCCCTGTCGTGGGCCGATGGGCCGGTTCGCCGATCCTGGAGAGGGGTTCCCCGGTGGTTTCCAATGTGTCACCCGGTGGCGTCTCTGGCTCCACCCCGACGGGCAACTCCCTCCCCCGGGCCGCCCGCCCGAAGCCCGCGTCGCGGTCCCTGAGCGACGCGGTGCTGGCGATCGAGCGGACGATGCGGGCAGCAGAGGTCCCGTTCGCCAGCATGCGCGGCGCGGGCGGCCTGGAGATGGCCTTTGCCGGGGCGGGGACCGTCCGACGACCCGACGGCGACGCGGCCATGGCCCTGCTCGACGCCCCGATCGAGCGCCTGGAGGGCCACCTTGCCATCTGCTGCCACCGCGTCCCGACCGTCGGGGTCGCGCCGTCCCGCCTGCGGGCCTTCCTCGACGGCAGCCAGAAGACGCTCCTCGTCTGGCGGATCGGCCTGGTCCCCATCGTGGTCACCGTCGCCGCCGCGGCGATCCTCCACCGGGACGAACGGGGCAACCCCTCGGTGATGCCTACCACCCTGAAACTTCGCCACGCCTGGCTCATCCCCCGCCGGACCGGGGACCCCGAGCTGGCCCGCCTGCTGGCGACCCTGGATGCCCAGGGCATGGATGTCATCGACCCCCTGGCCTACCTGGACGACGACGCCTACGCCGCCGTCGCCAACCAATACGGCAAGATGGTCGAGGCCGCCTACGTCGCGGCCCGTGGTGTCCGGGAGGAGGTCGAATCTGGCCTGCTCGACTGGTGGGGCAAGCGGGCCTCCGGCGACCCGGACGGGGACTGGATGGTGGTCGATGGTCGCCTGCGGCTCGATGTGCCCAACGCCGTCGGCCTTGTCAAGGACGTCACCAGCCAGCACCTGGTCGGCCAGAAGGCGGTCGATGTCTTCGAGTTGGCACCCGGCCACCGGACCTCCGCCTATCGCCCGAAAGACAACCGACGCTCGGTTCCCGAGGACGACCTCGCCGCCCCGACCGCCACCGATCATCACCGCCCGACCCTCTGGTACCTGCGCCTGCGCGACCACCAGGGACAGGATGCCCGCCACGCCCTGGTCCGGGTCGAGGCCCCGTCCGCCGT
Source organism: uncultured Thermomicrobiales bacterium (assembly GCA_902806395.1). The sequence goes on from CADCWH010000141.1 coordinate 1,658, forward strand.
GACGGGGACCGCTGAGATCGATCGCCTCTCGGCCTGGGTGATGGCCGAACGGGCCCCGCGCGCCACGGCCGACGCCCGCTGGGATACGTTGCTCTACCCGATCCACTATCTGGAGCTGATCCTGAAGCGCCACATCGCCTCCAGCCTGGTCGGCTGGCCCGGCGGCCAGTGACTTCGCGCTCCCCGACCCTCGTCCCGCCGCCCCATCCCCACCTATCGACCGGAGGGACCGCCGCGATGGTGACCACGACTCGCCCGACCACCCCCCTCGACGGGGTTCCCTTCGGCCACGACGACGAGCCGGTCGACGCGAACGGGTTCGCCGCTGCCGACCCCTGGGACGAAGACCCCATCGAGGCCGCACCGCGTCTGGCCGACCACTTCGCCCCCCTGATCGACCGGGCCACCGGGGTCATCGGCCGGGTGGTCGGCAGCGAGAAGGAACCGGCCGGTGCCCACCACTTCGCCTTCTGGGCCGCCGATTCCGCGCTGACCCTCGATGTCGGACACATCGTCGTCGCCTTCTCGGAGGAGGCGGCGGTGATCGGCGTGGTCGACGAGCCCCGTCGCTACTCCGACCTGCGGACCTTCCTCGACGACTACTTCGACCGCCACATCGAGGAGGCCCTGGACGAGGAGCAGCCGACGATGCGGCCGGAGATCCTGGTCTTCACCGTCAATGTGTTGGCCACCGAACACCTGCGTGCCGACGTCGACTCCCACCGTCCCGCCGTGGCGGGGCCGGTCTACTTCGCCACCCCGGAGGCGATCGAGCGGGCCCTCGGCCGTGAGGACTACACCGGGATGGCGATCCCGGCCCTGATGCACACCAACGGCAACTACGAGCGCTACGCCGACGGCGTCGTCCGCCTCGGTGACGACGGGCGACCCGTCTTCCAGCGCTCCCCAATCTGGCTCGACGAGGACTATCTGCTCGGCCCGGAGGCCGGCCACGCCAACTGGACCGGCCAGTCCGGCCTGGCGACCAAGACCAGCCACGCCCTGTTCCTGACCAGCGCGATCTTCCAGAAGATGCGCCAGGAGGACAAGACGGTCGCCGCCCTGATGTTCAACGTCAAGGGACCCGACCTCCTCTGGCTCGACAAGCCCGCCGACCCCCAACCGGGCATGGAGGAGCGCTACGCCTCCGCCGGGGCGCGCGGACTCGACGGCTTGACCGGGGCCGCCTACACCGCTCTCGGCCTGGAGCCGAATCCCTTCTCGGCGTTCCGCGTCTTCGCCCCGTTCAAATTCGGCTCGGAGCCTGAGGCTCACGGCCAGGGGATCGTCCGGCTGAACGCCATGGCCGCCCGAGGCAAGCTCAACACGCAGCGGACGGCCCAGGGCGAGACCGAGGACGTGGTCTTTCCGATCCTCTGGTCGCTGGAACCGCTCCTCTACATGCCGCACAAGGTCTTCGACCAGGGCGACCTCGACGACAAGCTGATGGGGTTCATCTTCGAGCTGCGCGAGCGCAAGATCACCTCGATGGACGAACTGGAGGCGTTGTTCGCCCAGATCGACGCCCACTTCCAGGGGGAGGACGGCTCGGGCCGCTCGCCCGACAACTGGCACGGCCACCACAAGTTCACGATCAATAAGGCCCGCAACCGCTTCAAGGCCCTGCCCAACAAGCTCGGCGGCCTGCTCTCGACCAAGGCGGTCGAGTACGGCTCACTGCCCCGGCCCGACGCCAAGTTCGAGGACCAGGAACTCCGCGTCGTGGACATCGCCGGCTGCAACTCGGTGGCCCAGGAACTGGTCGTGACCACCGTCATCCAGGAGATCTGGAAGATGGCCGAGCGGCAAGAGTTGGGCGTCGGCAAGCTGGTCGTCTTCGTCGACGAGCTGAACAAGTACGCCCCGGGCGGTGGCCAGGGCGGCCTGCGCGACACCCTGGTCGACATCGCCGCCCGCGGTCGTCACCTCAATGTGGTCCTGTTCGGCGCCCAGCAGTTCCGGTCCAAGGTGGACGACGAGATTCTCGGCAACTGCGGGACGGCCTTCTATGGCCGGGTCGGGGACGAGGAGATCGTCAACAGCGCCTATCGGTCTCTCTCCGAGACGACCAAGGCGGAGTTGCTGGGCCTCCGCAAGGGACGCCTGCTGGTCCGCCACGCCCATTTCCGGACTCCCCTCTTCGGCTCGTTCCCCTTCCCCCCGACACTGAGCGGGATGCACGGCCAGCGGGTGTTCAACGGCGACGGGGCCAAGGGCGGGGCCGGACACCCCGGTGACATGATGTGGAGCATCTTGAAGCGCCACATGGGAGACAGGGCCCCGGCCAGCGCCAAGGTCCGGGCCGCCTGCGAGGGACTGGACTCGGGCGAGGTCGGCGAGATCGGCGCCAAGGTCGACCAGGCGGCCCGGGAGAAACGGGGCCAGGTGGGGTTCAACCCCTGGTCCCTGGCCGAGGGGATGCTGCGCAAGCGACAGGAGCGTCGCCGGTGAGCCGTGCCCTGCGCATCGCGCACGTCTCCGACACCCACCTCGGGTACAGGACCGGAGGGAGGATCGACCCGGCGAGCGGACGCAACCAGCGGGCCCTCGACATCGAGCGGGCCTACGCGGCGGCGGTCGACAGCATCCTCGAACAGGGCGTGGACCTCGTGATCCACGGCGGCGACGTCTTCCACCACACCCGGCCGTCGTGGAGTTCCCTGCGCTGGTTCGTGATGCAGACCCGGCGCCTGCAGGAGGCTGGCCTGCCGACCGTCGTGATCGCGGGCAACCACGATACACCCCGGTTGCGGATCAGCGGCTCCGCCTTCTCGCTGTTGGAACTGGCCCTGCCCGGCGTCCATTTCGCCACCGGCTACGAGATGGCCGAGTTCCCCTTCCCCGGACTCGGCTCCGACCGGGGGACGATGGTCACCGCCGTCCCCCACGGCGCTTTGACCAATCCCAACCCGCCCATCGCCGACCCCCACCCGGACTACCGGAACGTGCTCGTCACCCACGGCTTCGTGCCCGGCGTGGTCAAGCGCCAGGGGGAGCCAGGCGAGGAGGAGCTGAGTTCATTACTGCTCGATGCCGCGTTCGAGTACATCGCCCTAGGGCACTACCACGTCCACGGCTTCGCCAGCGCCATCGCCGCCTACAGCGGCTCGACCGAGCGGACCGGCTGGGGGGACTATGAGGCCACCCCGGGGTACCTGATCGTCACGCTGGCCGGGGAGGGCAGCCCGCCCGAACTGGACCACATCCCCCTCCCCGCTCGGCCGATGGTCCGTCTCACCCCCATCTCCGGTGGTGAGCGGCCCGCCCGGGAGATCGCCGACCTGGTCCTCGCGGCCGCCGTCGCCCACGGCGACCCGGAGGCGATGTTGCGCGTGCAGCTCAACGACACCCCCCGCCCGGTCCGGCGTGAGGTCGAGGCGATCGTGCGGCGGGAGTCGCTGGCCCTCGCCTGGTCCCTGGAGATCCGACCGCCGAAGGAGGAGGTCTTCTACTCCATGGACGACCGCTCCGGCGAGGCGGAGTTGCCGTCCTTGCGGGCGATGTTCGACGAGTTCGTCACCGAGCGGGTCGAGACCTCGCGAGAGGCGTCATTCGTCGCGGCCGTCCGGGAGCGGGGCGGCCGCGCCCTCGACGAGGCGATCGCGGCGTCCCGGGACGCCGAGCCGGCGGAGGCCGCCGGCACATGATCCTGGCGAAGATGGTGATCGAGGACTTCAAGCAGTTCCGGGGCAAGCAAGAGATCGAGTTCCCTTCCAGCGGCATCATCGCCGTGATGGGGCCGAACGGGGCCGGCAAGACGACCATCTTCGAGGCCATCGAGTGGTGTCTCTACAAGCCCACGCGGCTGAAGACCGAGGACATCGTGCCCCGGGGCACGGCCGCCCGGCCCCGGGTCCACGTGACGCTGGAGGATCCCCGGACCGGTACCCGCCACGTGGTCGAACGCGCCGTCGGTGGCAGCCAGACGATCAAGGCGTCCGTGTACCGGGAGGACGACCTGGAGAAACCCCTGGCCCAGGGGACACGGGACGTGACGGCCTTCGTCGCCACCCACCTGGTCGGTCTGAGCCACGCCGCCTTCGTCGCCACCTTCTTTACCCGTCAGAAGGAACTGACCTACTTCGGTGCCCTGGGAGAGACGGACAGGCGCCGCGAGGTCGGCCGCCTGCTCGGCTACGAGACGATTGCCCTGGCCCAGGCGGCCATCGGCGAGCAGCGGGCCGATGCCGGGCTCAGGGCGCGTGGGTTAGCCAGTCAGATCGAGAACGAGCTTCGGGACCGTGACTTTGATGTCGAGTGGGCCGAGCTCGACCGGGCCCTGGCCGCGGCCGACCAGGAGGTGGTCGCCGCCGAGGAGGCGTTCGCCCGCGCGGAGGCCGAGTGGCAGCGCCTACGTGCCGAGGCCGAGGACCTGCTTGAGCAAGAGCGACAGGATGCCGAGTTCGCGCGCGCTGAGGCACAGATCGAGGGAAAGGTGCAGTCGGCCCGCGAGCGCCTCGATGCGGCTGTGGCCAGCCTCGCGAACCTGGACCTGGTGGCCCGGAACCGCGCGGTCGCACTGCCCATCGCGACCGGACTCGCCGACCACCAAGCCGAGCGAGCCCGGCAGGATGCAGCCTTTGCCCGTTATCAAGAGCAGCAGGCACTCGATGCGGCGGTCGCCCGGGAAGTGGATGGGGCCGCCCGTGTGGCCAGCACCGCCCAGGCCCGGGTGCTGAAGACCACGACCCCGGACGTGCCGGAGTGGACCTGGTGGCCTGACGGTAGCCATGATCTCCCCCGGGCCATCCGTCGCCTCCGAGCAGTCGCGACGGCGCTCGATCCCCGGGCAGCCCGCGACCGCGTCAACGTGAGCCACGCTCTGGTGACTCTGGAGAAGGAGCGCGACGCCACGGCCAAGAAGTGGCGGAACTGCGCCCAGACGTTAGAGTCCGTCCAGGCCGAGGAACGGCACATCCTCGTCGAGGGCGACCCCGAGGCCGCCCTGACCCGGCACCGCGAGGCGCGCCAGCGGGCCGGTGACGCCCGGGCCGATGCCGCCGCGGAAGCGAACGGCATCGGTCAAGAGCGGGCCGCCCGGGAGGTGATCGTCCAGCGACTCCGGCAGACCAGGTTCGAGGGCGACGAGAACCTCTGCCCGACCTGCCGCCGCCCATTCGCCGAGCATGAGATCGCGACGATGGTGGCGACGTTCGAGGAGGGCATCGCCGCCCTGCGCCAGCGCGAGGCAGCGGCGGTGGCCCGCCGATCGGCCGCCGAGCGTGAGCAGGGAGTGCTGGACCAGGCGATCACCGCCGAGGATGCCCGACTAGCGCGATTGAGCCATGCCCGTGCGCGGATCGAACGCGGCACCGAGATGACCGCCGGCGCCCAAGAAGCCGCCGAAGACGCCGAGGCGCAACTTGCCGAGTGTCTCGCGTCATCCGGCCGCCAGGCCGTGCCGATGGCTGAGGAGATCACGCGAGAGGAGCGATACGCCGATGCCGTCGAGGTCATCGTCGCGGTCACACCGTCCCTCGAGGAGTGGGAGGAGACCGCTCTTCTCCACCGAGCGGCAGCCGAAGAGGCCCGCCGGGCACGAGCTGGCCTCGGCGATGTGACCTACGACCCCGAGGCGCACAAGGCTGCCGAAGTCGCCGTGAACGAGGCGCAGACCGCGACCACCCGGATCGAAGGCTTCGACCAGCAACTGGCTGAGCGCCCCGCCCTCGAGGCGACCCGAGCTCGATCCGAGGCCGAGGTGGCTGAGCATCAGCAGGCGCGCGTGACCGTCGTGGCCCAGCGAGCCGCGCTCGGTTTCGAGAAGGTACGACTGGACCAGGCCACGGCCCGGCGAGACCAGGCCCACCAGTCCGAGCGAGCGGCCCTGACTGCCCGGAACGATGCATCGCAGCGACGAGAGCACGTCCGGCGCGACCGTGAGCAGCTACGCAAGGACCAGGAACGGCTCGAAGGCCTCGTCCGCCGGGCCGACGAGGCACAGCGCGAACACGGTCTCCTCGGGGAGCTGTACGACACCTTCAAGCAGTTCGACCAGTACGTCGCCGGCCGGGTGACGCCCCACTTCGCCGAGCAGACCGGCGACCTGCTGGCGACGGTGACCGGTGGTCGCTACGACCACGTCACGTTCGATCAGAACTACGGCATCAAGGTTTACGACGGCCCAGACGAGGCCTTCCCGATCACTGCCTTCTCCGGTGGCGAACACGACGTGATCGCCCTCTGCGCCCGCCTGGCCCTCTCCCGATTGGTGGGGGGACAGGCCGCGACGCCCCCCTCGTTCCTGGTCCTGGACGAGGTCTTCGGTGCCCTGGACCGGGATCGCCGCGGTCACGTCCTCGACACCCTGGGTGCCCTGGCGGGCACGTCCGAGGCCTACCGCCAACTCTTCATCATCAGCCACGTCGACGATATCCGGCAGTCGTCGATCTTCGACGACATCCTCCGGATCACCGAGGAGGACGACGGGAGCAGGATCGAGCGGATGGGCCTGACCCTAGATGGTCCGGTCGAGGAGGGCTGAGCCGCGCTCGCGCGAGTGGTCCGCATCCGGCGTCCGAGCTCCCCTCCACGTCGGTGCGAGCCCGGCGCCCCGAGTCCCGTGCCCCGTGCCCCGGCGTGGTGATGGGACGGCGCTCACTCCCTGCCGGGCGCCGCCCCAGACTCAGAATGGCCACCGGCGCAGCGCCGGGCGGCGGCGCAGCAGCCACCCGTCCAGCCCCCAGACCCGTCCGGCCGGCACCAGGGCCAACACCAGCAGCGGGACGTACTCGTGGGGCTGCTCGAAGCTCCACTTGTTGGTCGGCAGGTAGTACAGGGCCAGCAGGAACTGGAACCCGAACCCGACCAGCGCCGCGCCGCGGCTGGCCAGCCCCAGGATCAGCAGCGCCCCGACCCCCAGCTCCGTCGCCGTCAGCACCCACTGGAACCACGCCCAGTTGTCGAGGATCAGCTCGTTGGCCACCCAGCGCAGGCCCGGCAGCTGCTTGGTGCCGGGCCGGTCCTTGTTGGCCAGGCTGTTGAGGATGCTCTGGGCCCCGGGCCGGTCGATCAGGTTGGTGATCCACCACTGGCCCACGGCGACCCGGGTGAACGCGAAGAGCTTGGCGAGCCCGTTGGCGAACAGGATCAGGCCGAAGAAGATCCGGATCACCGCCAGGCCCCGCCCGATGAGGACCGGGTCCAGCAGCGCGGCCGGGCGGGATCCGGTCATCGCGCCGGTCGTCGCGCCGGTCCTCTGGTCACTGGTGGCCATGCGTGTCCGCTCCTCCTAGGGTGCCCCGCGGCACCGCGCGGTCAGTCCGGGTCGACGCCGGGTCGCCTCCCGTGGCGACCGCCACCACGAGGGCCAGGGTCAGGTCGACCCCGTTGGCCGGCCCTTTCTCGAAATCCCCCGCGACCTGGGCCATCTGGTTCGTGACGTGGGCGAAGCAGACAACCGGCCGGTCGCGGGCGGTGGCGAAGGCATAGAGCCCGGCAGCTTCCATCTCGACGGCCGTGATCCCGGCCGCCGCCGCCGCACCGAGGGCCGAGGCCGTCTCCCGGTACGGCGCGTCGGTCGTCCAGGTGGTCCCGCGCACGAATTCCAAGCCTGCGCGTCCCAACCCCGCCGCCGCCCGGTCCAACAATGCCGGGTCGCCTTCCGCGTAGGGCATCGCGGGCAGGTACGCGGTGCTGGTACCCTCGGCCCGGAGCGCGCGCTCGATCAAGATGATGCGTGGTACCGCGGCATCGGTCACGATCAGCCCGGCCGACGTGACGCTGACCAACAATTCGCATCCGGAGGCAAAGAGTTGTTCGGCGACCAGCACCGCGAACGGTGCACCGACCGCGCAACCGACGATCCCGATCGCTACCCCGCCGACCTCGGTTTCCCAGAGGTCGGTGTGGTAACAGGCCCAGACCTCCGAGCGGGTTGCCCGATCGGTCCGTCGCAGGTGGCGGACGACATCACCGTCTGGGTCGAGCAAGCACACCGACGGGACGCGGCCGTCGCTCAATGTCAACTGGCGACGCGCTTCCCGGAGCAGGTTCTCTGGCAGGAAAACCGACGCTTCTCCCTGGTCGGTTCGGCAGAGCAGTGGACCGAATCCCGGATCGTCGAGCGGCATGCGGGTGCGTACTCCAGTCACTCGTCAGCTGATCGCGTCTGGTCGGACGGCATAACCTGCGTGCGGTCACTGCGGGGGATCCCCGAGAGGCGACCGACCGTGGTCCGCGAGGTGGGTACTCACCTTCGTGGGTAACGGACCCATGATAGCGAAGTCCGGGGAAACGAGATCACATGACACAACGACCCGAGCGTCCCCGGACCGGGGACGCTCGGGTTCGATCAGCCTGACTGGTCTGCGGACGAGCGGGCCGCCCTCGGGCCCTGGTTGGTCGTCCGCACGCGAGTGGTGACGGCTTAGGTCGTCGGGTCGACGTCCCCGACCACGAAGCGACCGGCCTCGCCGGGCTCGGCCGGAGCGTGCTCGACGGAATTCCGGACCACGATCGTGTCGGTGCCGATCGTCATGATGTCGGCGGCACTGACCATCCGGTGGCTCTTGAGCAGACCGGTCGATACTTCGAGGGCCAACAGGTCGAACGACTTGGGGTCGAAGTCGATCGAGGCCACGGTGCCGACCTGGGTCCCCGCCTCGGTCACGACCTGGCGCTTGCTGAGTTCCGCGGCGTCGATCAGGTGGTCCATGGCGGTGGTCGTCTCCGACCCGGCCACCTCGTCCGCATTTTTGAGGGTCAGGGCATCGGGACCAAGCGAGTGGATCTCGCTGGCGTCGATCATCTCCTCGCTGGTCTTCGGGCGCAGGAACCCCTGTCCCTCGGCGGCGGCAAAGCCGACCACCTTGCGGGCGTTCGGGTCGAAGAAGATGTGGCTGATCTTGCCCATATTACGACCGTCGGCGATCGCGATGACCGAGATACCCTGGACATCCTTGCTGTTCATCGTCGCTCCTGTTGTCGTCTCGGGCCGGCGACCGCCCGGGCTCCAACGTCCGTCGGGGGGGCGGTACCCACGCCACGGGACCGGCGCGGTGCCGTGGTGGGGGGACTCGCGCACGGAGTGTGCCATCTGCCCCGTGGCACGCCGCGGCGTCTCGCCCCGACTCGGTGTGATCCCGGTGGTCCCCCTCCCCTACAGCAACCCCCGCACGGTGCCGCCGTCGACCTGGACGGTGACGCCGGTGACGTAGGAAGCGGCCGGGGAAGCGAAGAAGGTGACCACGTTGGCGAATTCCTCCGGGGTGCCGATGCGTCCCATCGGGATCGACTTCGCATCCTCGGCCAGGATCTCCTCGACGGTCCGGCCGCTCTGCTGGGCCCGGCCAGCCGCGAGGGAGGTGATCCGATCGGTCATCGTCGAGCCGGGCAGGACGTTGTTGACCCGCACCCCACGGGGGGCGTACTCCAGCGCGATCGACTTGGCAAAGCCGATCACGGCCGTGCGCGACGTATTGGAGAGGATCAGGTCCGGGATCGGCTGCTTGACGGTGGTCGAGACGATATTGGTAATGCTGCCGCCCCCGCGCGCGACCAGGTGTGGCAAGGCGGCGCGGGACAGGCGAAGGGTGCTCATGAAGTTGAGTTCTAGGGCATCCTGCCAGGCCGCGTCGTCGGGGAAGTCGGCCGAGGTCCCCTTCGGTGGCCCGCCCGCGTTGCAGACCAGCAGGTCGAGGCCGCCCCGACGCCGGACCGTCTCCACCACCAGGCGTTCGATCGCCGCCGGGTCGGTCATGTCGCCGGGGATGGTGATCACGTCGCCGCCGGTCTCGTCCCGGATCGCCGCGGCCGTTGCCTCCAGGGTATCCGCGTCACGGCCATTGACCGTCACCAGCGCCCCCTCCATCGCCAACCGGGTAGCGACCGCCCGCCCCAACCCCTTGCTCGACGCCGCGACCACCGCGACCTTGCCCGCTAACCCGAGGTCCATACGTTGCCTCCCGTGCCGGGTGCCCGGCGCGTCCGGCGCCCGATCGACCAAGTCCCGCTCGCCACCGTCGTGCTCGGCCCGCATTCTAGCCGAGGCGAAGCCCCGTCTCAGCGCCGCCCGGCACCGGTCAAGACCACCGGCCCCCTGCCCCGCCCGGGATGACAACCGCGGCCGCTCCCCCTATCCTTGCGACCATGGCAAACCCTCCGCGTTCGACAGCCCGTGGCGACGTGCCCCGCTTCTCGAACGAGGCGATGGCCGTCAAGGCGCGCCAGCGGCGGGAGACCGTCGCGGTCGAAGCGATCACCTTCCCCCTGATCGTGGGCGCGGTCCACTTCATCATCGTCCAACTCGTCGCCAGCGCCGCCTTCTTGAATGGGAACGTCCGCGAGGACTCGGCACCGTACCGATTCGTCCCGACCCGGATGCCGGGCTGGGCCCACTATCTGGTCGAGCCGCTGCGCCACTGGGATGGTCTCTGGTACAAGCTGCTCTCCGAGGAGGGGTACGGCAACCAGGGCAAGGATGCCTACGCCGCGTTTTGGCCCCTCTACCCCTGGCTGATGCGGGCCGGTTCGGAGATCTCCGGGGCCGCCACCGAGACGGTCGGCTGGGTGATCAGCAATGTCGCCTTCGTCCTCGCGCTCGGCGTCATCTACCGCCTGGTGGCGCTGGACTTCGACCGGGGGGTGGCCCGGGCCACGCTCTGGGCCCTGGCCCTGTTCCCGACCGCGGTCTTCTTCTCGGCCGTCTACACCGAGTCACTGTTCCTGCTCCTCGCCGCTTGGGCCCTTCTCTCCGCCCGGACCGGCAACTGGCTCGGGGCAGGATTGATCGGCGCCCTGGCCGCCCTGACCCGCTCCCAGGGAGTGTTACTGCTGGCCCCGTTCGCCGTCCTCTTCCTCCAGCAGCATGGCTCCGACCTGCGGCGCTGGGTGCCCAGTGCCTTCTACGCCGCCTTCCCCGCCCTCGGCCCGGCCCTCTTCGCTTGGCACCTGGACCAGCGCGGGGTCGCTGCCGATCTGTTCATCACCGTCCAGGAGCAGTGGGGCCGCTACCGGGCCGCGCCCTGGGAGACGGTGCGGACCGGATTCACCGGCGACACCTGCTACCAGGGCATCAACTGCGGCGCCGAGTGGGGCTGGCTGGGCGACCTGCTCCGGAGCCCGACGTGGGGCACACTGACGAGCGCCGAGTTCCGCGTCGCCTTCGCGGAGAGCGACACCCTGGAACTGACCTGCACCCTGCTGTTCCTCGGCTTGGCCCTGGTCGGCCTGCGGCGCCTGCCGCTCTACCACAGCGCGTACATTTGGCCCGCCCTGCTGATCCCCCTCTACGGTCCGGGCCTGCGCCATGCCCTGATGAGCATCCCCCGGTTCGGCCTGGTCTTGTTCCCGCTCTTCATCGTCGCGGTCCTGCTGGTGCAGAGAGCCAAGGTCGGCATCCCCCTCCTGATCGCCTCGGCCCTGCTGATGGCCGCCCTGACCGCCCAGTTCGCCCAGTGGTACTGGGTGTCCTGAGCGAGGCGATGTGGGGCCTGAGACGTGACCGGAGGCTAGAACCGCCTCGCCGGTGACACCGGTCGGCTGGGCCGCGTCATGGTCCGCCACGGATCCCGTGTCAGTCGTCTGATCGCCGGCGCATCTCAGGGTAGCGAACACGTTCGCCGCGTCGATCGTGAAGTCCTCCACGACCCGAGACCGGTGAACGGTCCCCTCGGGCGGCAACGGGTGAAAGACGCCACTCTCCAGGACCAGCGTCTCCCACGTCCGGGCCACCGGCTCGACCAACCAGTACTCCCCGACGCCAAACCGGGTGTAGAGGGCGAGTTTCTGGATGCGGTCTCGCCGCCGGGTACCCGGAGACGCGATCTCAACGCCGAGGTCGGGCGGCTCGGTCATCCAACGGCGTGGTCGGCCAAATCTATCCTCCCTCCTCGGTCGGAGTGCCCCACTCTCGGCCATGGCGTCAACGAGCGGCGTCCCGTCCCCGGGGACGGGACGCTGGCGTACAATGCCGGGCGGAACGTCGATCGGACGGGGCGCCTACCGTGGTGGTGGCGCGAATGAGGGCGCGCGCGGGGACCCGCGAGGGTGACGTGCGGGCCCGCGAGCGGGATGGGGGACGGCGTGGCGCAGGTCATCGGGGGACAGGGGCGAGCGGGTTCCAGCGGGACGGCGACGGCGGTGGAATCGATGACCGGCGGCGAGGCCCTGGTCCGTTCGCTGATCGCGGAGGGGATCGACACCGTCTTCGGATTGCCCGGCGTGCAGCTCGACGGTGCCTTCGACGCCCTGTATCACGTCCAGGACCAGATCCGGATCTTCCACACCCGGCACGAACAGGCCACCGCCTACATGGCCGACGGCTACGCCCGCTCGACCGGCAAGGTGGGCACCTGCCTGGTGGTCCCCGGTCCGGGCCTGCTCAATGCCAGCGCGGCCCTCTCGACCGCCTATGCCTGCAACTCGCCGGTGCTGTGCGTCTCGGGCCAGATCCAGTCCGACCTGATCGGTGTCGGGCGGGGTTTGCTGCACGAGATCCCCAACCAGCTCGAGATGGTTCGCTCGGTCACCAAGCACTCCGCCCGGGCGACGATCCCGGCCGACATCCCCGCCCTGGTCCGCGAGGCCTTCCGCCACCTGCGCACCGGCCGCACCCGCCCGGTCGAGATCGAGATCCCGCAGGACACGCTCCACGCCCGGGGCGAGGTCGAACTCCTCGCCCCGATCTCCGGTGAGTCCCGCGAGCGGCCCGCGGGTGACCCGGACCTGATCCGCCAGGCCGCCAAGCTGCTCGGCGGCGCCCGCGCCCCCCTCATCTTCTCCGGCGGCGGCATCATCGGCTCGGAGGCCAGTGCGGAGCTGCTTGCCCTGGCCGAAGCGCTCGGTGCCCCCGTCGTAATGACCAGCAACGGCAAGGGGGCCATCTCCGACCGGCACGAACTGGCGATGAACACCGTCGCGGCGATCCAGCTCATCCCCGGTGCCGACGTGATCCTGGCCGTCGGGACCCGGTTCGTCGAGCCGGCGACCAGCCACTGGGGCGTCAAGCCGGGCCAGACCGTGATCCAGATGGACATCGACCCGGAGGAGATCGGCCGCAACATCGCCATCACGGTCGGCATCCAGGCCGACGCCAAGGCCGGCCTAGCCGCCCTGCTCGACGAGGTCGCCCGGGTGGGCGGCAGCCGCCCCTCTCGTACGGCGGAACTCGCGGAACTGAAGCGCTCGGTGCGGGACCGGCTGGACACCGTCCAGCCCCAGGCAGGCCTCGCCCACGCGATCCGGGCCGAGCTGCCCGACGAGGGCATCCTGGTCTCGGAGATGACCCAGATCGGCTACTGGTCGAACGTGGGCTACCCCGTCTACCGGCCCCGGACCTTCATTACCCCCGGCTACCAGGGCACCCTCGGCTACGGCTTTCCCACCGCGCTCGGGGTCAAGGCCGGCAACCCCGACACCCCGGTCGTCTCGGTCAACGGTGACGGCGGCTTCGGCTTCGCCCTGAACGAATTGGCGACGATGGCCCAGCACGAGATCGCCCTAGTCGCGGTCGTCTTCGACGATGGGGCCTACGGCAACGTGCGCCGCATCCAGCGGGACCAGTTCGCGGGTCGGACGATCGCCTCCGATCTGAAGAACCCCGACTTCGCCAAGCTGGCCGAGGTCTTCGGGATCACCGGCCGCACGGCGGGGGATGCGGGCTCGCTCCAGACCCACCTCCGCGAGGCGATCGCCGCCAACGAGCCGACCCTGATCCACGTCCCCGTCGGCGTGATGCCCAACCCCTGGACCGTCCTCGGCCTGCGCTAGGCCCGCCTCCGGACCGCGTGGACCTACCACCCAACACCCGTGCCGGGCGAGAAGCCTCATCTCGCCCGGCACGAATCGTGAGGAGACCGCGACCGTGCCCGGTGCGGTTCGTCCTACATCGCGGTCATGCCCGGCGGGCGACCACCGTCCAGAGCGGGTCGCCGCCACCGAAAGGACCCCGCCGGGGCAGGTTGGCCTCCACGGTCGGCTCTCCAAACCCGCCCGCCTCGGCGAGGTAGGCGGCAACGAGGCCCGGCCGGGCGGCGTCCGGCGTCTCCTGCCAGATCCGGACCGCCTTGGTGCCGAACATCCGGTTGCTGAAGCTGATCAGCAGCACGCCGCCCGGCCGGAGCACTCGGGCGATCTCCCGCAGGACCCCGACCGGTCGGGTCAGGTACTGGATCGAGACCGTGATTAGGACCGCGTCGAAGGTGCCGTCGGCCATCGGCAGGGTCGGGTCGGCATTGAGGTCCTGGACCCACCAGTCGTCGAGGCGGGCATTGGCGGCCAGTTCGTCCGCGTTGAGGCCGTGCCCGACGACCCGGCCCAGCGGTAGCGCGGCGTCCGGCGGCAAGTGGGAGACCCACGAACTCATCAGGTCCAGCACGTCCGCACCGAGCGGCACATGGCGACGGATTGCCGCCGTGACCGCCGCGACTGCCCCCTCGTCGATGTGATAGACGTAGCGGGGCGATTGGTAGAAGAGCGTGTCGGCGGACGGGTCCGGACGGTCGAAGGCGTTGGCGGAGAAGGCCGTACCTGCTTCCGACTCCCGCCGCTGGTGGTCATCGCTGGTGATCATGGTCCATGCTCCCGGTAGGGTCTGGTGGATGGTTACGACCTCGGTCGTGCCGCCGGACATGCCAAGGATGTGCCGCTGTTTTCGGCCACTGTGGTCGAGGCATCGGCGGGACGGGGTCATCTGGTATCCGTGTTCGTCGAAACCGGCGTACGCACGGTCGCGGATAGAAACCCTGTCGGAGTGCCGCTTCCTACGCCGTCCATCTCGGACGATCGGTCCGATCTCCACCCCAATCCCGGCAGGAGTGTTGCCCTGCGGGCTGTCGCTTTGAGACGCCGGGCGCAGCGAGCG
>CADCWH010000142.1 GCA_902806395.1 uncultured Thermomicrobiales bacterium
TCCACCCCCACATCACCCTGGGCCGGGTCCGCTCGGGCGGCAACCTGATGACACGCCACCTGCCGGAGGCCATCCGGCGCCGCTTCGCCGAGGAGGCCGAACGGGGTCGGGCGACCGCCAGGGCGCCGCTCGGCGTCCCGATCGACGAGGTCGTCCTGGTCCGCAGTATCCTCGGCCGCGACGGCGCCCGACATCAGATCCTGGGACACTATCCCCTCGTGCCGAAGACGGGGCGCGCGAAGCCGGCGTCACGGCCGGACACCAATCAGTAGGTCGTCTCCTGCCGCGCGATTCTCCCAATCGCCATGTTTCATAGGACCCGTCGTCATCGGCTGGTCCCTGCATGCGGCGTCCTGAGCACATCGTGTCGTTGTATCGGAATTTGGCCATCCGGTTCGGGGCGATCCCGGGAGTCGTCCGGTAGGATGTCGCAACCGTGCTCTGCCGAGTCGGGCGGCTGAATAGTCCGGGAGGAAACTCATGCCCCATCACGCCGCGGTAGCTCTGGCCGTCAGTTTCTGTGCCCTGCTCGCCATCGCATCGGTGGGGACACGTCCCGGTGTGGCGGGTCCGTCGCCTGACGATCCGGCCCAGGTACGGGCCTGCGCCACGCCCGGTGCGGCCTCCCCACCGGCGTCACCGTACGCGACTCCCGACTCCCGACCGCAGGCATCTCCCCCCGCGTCTCCCGATGCCTCGCCGGTCGCGACCCCGTGTCTAGTGCCCGAACCGACGTTCGGTACTCCTGGGAGTCTGACCCCGACGGTCGCCTTCGCCGTCGACCCGGAGGCGGTGCCGGCGGTCACCGCCTCCCGCACCGACGCGGCCTCGCGACGAGGTGGAGCCCCGGACGACTATGGGGTCGTCGCGGTCGAATCCGTCGATTGGCCCGACGCCAGTCTCGGCTGCCCAAGTGATGGTTTCGCGGCCCAGGTCATCACACCTGGCTACCTGGTCCGCCTCATGACCCCGGAGGGGGACACGATCGACTACCACACCAATGAGGCCGGTACCGTGGTCGTGACCTGCGACTGAGGCGGCCAAGTCCCGACCCGGGTCCATTCACCGCCGGTCGCCCGCCCCACTTGCTACGATGCCACCCGAGCAACGATCGGATTCACCGAGCCTGCGGGGGTGACATGGCTGGGAGGGGTGGGGGCATGGTCTGGGTGCTGGCAGTCGTGGCCGTCGCGATGGGGATGACGCTACCGGTGCAGGCGGTCATCAACGGGCGGCTTCGGACCACGCTCGATGACCCGATCCGGGCGGGATTGGTGTCGGTGCTGGTCAGCAGCGCATTGATGGTGGTCTTGGCCGCCGCGACGTGGCAGCCGATGCCCTCGGGGTGGGTCATGGCCTCCCCATGGTGGGTCTGGACCGGTGGCCTGATCGGTGCCCTCTATGTGCTTGGCAGTCTGGCGCTCGTCTCCCGCCTCGGGGCCGCGTTCCTGTTCGCCCTGCTGGTGGTCGGCCAGATGCTGTCCTCGGTGGTCGTGGACCACTACGGGTGGCTCGGCGTCCCGGTCCACGCGGTCAACCCCTGGCGCCTGCTCGGCGCCACCTTCCTGGTCGCCGGGGTGGTGCTGATCAGGAGGTTCTGAGGGTTGGGACCCCCGGGCGATGCCTGGTCCCGGGATGGGGCGGTATCATTAGGGAAGGACGACGCGGCCGGTGAGGATGCCGGGGTGCGGCGTCGGTTGGGGAAGTGTTCCCGAAGGACCGCGTGATGAGCACGACGATGAGCGCCCCGGTGGCCGCCGGGGGCATCTTCCAGACCTTGGCCGAATTGGACCGCCGGGCGACCGAGCTGGACCATCTCATGGGTGATCCCGCCGTCGCCACGGACCCAGTACGCATCCAGGAGTTAGGCCGCGAGCGCTCCGACCTCGAGGCGGTGGTCTCCACCTACCGCGCGATGCGTGACACCGAGCGGGCGATCGCCGAGGCCGAGGTGATGGCTGATGATCCCGACCGCGAGATGGCGGAGTTGGCCGAGGACGAGCTGAAGACCCTCCGGGCGACCCGTGACACCCAGATCGACGAGGTCCGCCGCCTGCTGGTGCCGAAGGATCCCAACGACGAGAAGAACGTGATCGTCGAGATCCGGGCAGGCACCGGCGGTGACGAGGCGGCCCTGTTCGCCGCCGACCTGTTCCGGATGTACACCCGCTACTCCGAGCGAAACCGTTGGAAGGTCGAAGTCCTCTCGGCCACCGAGACGGACGGGGGCGGTTTCCGCGAGGTCATCTTCGAGGTTCAGGGCAAAGGCGCCTATAGCCACCTGAAGTACGAGAGCGGCGTCCACCGCGTCCAGCGCGTCCCGGCGACCGAGAGTCAGGGACGCATCCACACGAGCACCGCCAGCGTCGCGGTGCTGCCGGAGGCGGAAGAGGTCGATATTCAGATCGCCGAGAACGAGTTGCGGGTCGATGTCTACCGCTCCTCCGGCAATGGCGGCCAGAGCGTCAATACCACCGACTCGGCGGTTCGACTGACCCATATCCCGACCGGCCTAGTCGTCACTTGCCAGGACGAGAAGAGCCAGCTCAAGAACCGCCTCAAGGCGATGACCGTGCTGCGCTCGCGCCTCTACGACATCGAGCAGCAGAAGCAGGCCCAGGAGCGGGGCGACGCCCGCCGGACCCAGATTGGCAGTGGCGAGCGGAGCGAAAAGATCCGCACCTACAACTTCCCGCAGGACCGGATCACCGACCACCGGGTGAAAGTCAACCTGAGCAACATCCCCGGCGTTCTCGACGGCCAGATCGATGGATTCGTGAACGAGTTGCGGGCGGCCGATGAGGCCGAGCGCCTGGCCGAGGCGGGCCTGGACGAGCGGGTCGCGTCCTGATCCTCCGCGAGGTCGCTCCCGCTGGCGGCGTCCGCTGATGCGCCCCTACCCCGTGGCCGTCCGTGCCCCGGCGATCCCTGATGGGCTGGAATGGTTCAACGGCTCGCCCGGAAGGGTGCCCGACGGGGACGGGCGGCTGACCCTGCTCGACTTCTGGACCTACGGCTGAATCAACTGCCTCCACGGCCTGCCCGGGCTGATGGAGGTCGCCACGCGGTACGCGCGGCAGGTCGCGGTGATCGGAGTCCACTCGCCGAAATTCTCGGCCGAACGTGACCCCGCCAACCTCGCCGCTGCCCTGGAGCGGCATGATGTCGCGTATCCCGTCGTCGCGGACCCAGACCTCACGCTCTGGAACCAGTACGCCATCCGGGCGTGGCCGACCCTCGTGGCGGTCGATGCCCGGGGCCGGGTGGTCGCCCGGCACGAGGGTGAGATCGCGCTGCCCGACCTGCTCGAGTCGCTCCGACCACTCCGCGGGCCAGATGGTTTCGTCGCCGGGGATGCACCCGAGGACGCCAGCGGGGACGAACCGGCACTGGCAAACACGCTCCGCTACCCAGCGGGCATCCTGGCCGACGCGGCGCGCGACCTGCTGGTCATCGCGGACACGGGGCATCACCGGCTCGTCGTCGCGAGCCTCGACGGCCAAATACGGTTCACCCTCGGCGACGGGGTGCCCGGTCTGGTCGATGGGACCGGGGATCGCGTCCGGTTCCGATGGCCGCGCGGGATGGCGATGCTCCCGGACGGCCGCCTGGCGGTCGCCGACACTGGCAACCACGCCCTCCGGCTGATCGACCTAGGAGCCCACACGACCGAGACGGTCGCCGGCACAGGCGAGCAGGCCCGGCACCGGATGAGTGGTCCCGGGGCGGCACGGGAGACCCCGATGGCCTCGCCCTGGGCCGTGGCGTGGTTTGCCGGAGAACTCTGGGTCGCTGCGGCCGGAACGCACCAACTCCTGGCGCTCGACCTGGAGAAGGGGACACTCCGCCCAGCGGCGGGTAGCGGGGCGGAAGGGCTGCACGACGGACCCCTGGCCGAGGCCGCGTTCGCTCAACCCTCCGGCCTGGCCGTCGCCGGCGGGCGGCTCTACGTCGCCGAAGCCGAGTCGAGCGCGATCCGGCAAGTGGACCCGGCGACCGGCCGAGTCCGCCGCCTGGTCGGCCGGGGCCTCTTCGATTGGGGCGACCGTGACGGGGTTGGGGACACCGTCCGCCTCCAGCACCCGCTGGGCCTCGCCGCCGACCCGGATGACGCACGTCCGATCCTCTCCATCGCCGACACCTACAACGGACGAATCAAGCGGCTCGAATCCGAGACGCGGACCGTCGCACGGGTGTTTGGGGGCGGAGACCGTGAACAAGGCGAGATGGGCGACGAGGACGGGGTCGGTACGGCGGCCCGACTGCGGTCTCCGGCAGCCCTGGCCGTCGCTGGAGACCGCGTCTTCGTCACTGATACGGACAATGGCGTCGTCCGGGTCGGGGACTTGGCGACGGGTCGGATGAACGTCCTGCGCCTCGAGCCGTGAACCGGTGACGAGTCGTCCACGCGTCGTTCGCCTTGCGTCGGTTTCCGCATCCGGGGTAGGATCGGCCATCGGTGTCGTCTTGTCCGGGGTGGCTCCCCGGGCTTCAGCATCCACA
>CADCWH010000143.1 GCA_902806395.1 uncultured Thermomicrobiales bacterium
AATTGAGCGCGGCTCCCGGCCGGGATGGGTGCGGTCTGATGCCGATCGGCCAATGACGCGAATCTCCGGTCACCGGGTCAGCCGTCATCAAGGTCGTGAGTGACGATGCGGCACCGGCCTCCACGGGGACGTCGCCCCGTCCGGCGAGGCCGAGCAAGTGCTTCACATATGCAGTCCGGAGCCCCGTCCGATCAAGGCTCGTCGTGATCCCGACGATCTCGACACCTGGCCAGCCGAGCAGCATCGCCAGGGCGCAGGCGTCGTCCGGATCACCGCCGAAGTCGGTGTCGAGGTGAATCTTCATCGCCTCGTCGCACTCAGTGTTAGGCCGGGTCTCCGGGCTTCGGCTTGAGGGCCAGACCGAGGTCGTCCAGTTGGGCGGTTTCCACCGCCGCCGGGGCATCGAAGAGGAGATCGAAACCGCGTTGGCTCTTCGGGAAGGCAATCACCTGGCGGATATTGTGCTCGCCGGTCAGGAGCATCACGAGTCGGTCGATACCCATCGCGATCCCTCCGTGGGGAGGGGCGCCGTATTCGAGCGCATCGAGCAGGGCACCGAAGCGGTCGGCCCTGGCCTCCGCCGAGTGGCCCATCAGACCGAAGATCCGTTCCTGCACTTCGCGGCGATGGATGCGGATGCTCCCGCCACCCAACTCGGCCCCGTTACCGACCAGATCGTACTGCTTGGCCCGGACCGCACCGGGATCGTTGTCGAGCAGGTGCTCGTCCTCGGAGTAGAACCCCGAGAACGGGTTGTGGGTCGCGTCCCAACGGTCGCCCTCAGCGTCCCACTCGAGCAGCGGAAACTCGTAGACCCAGCACAGGGCGATCTCTGGCGGGTCAGCCAACCCAGGGCGCGCGCCCAGCGTAGTCCGGAGGGCAGAGAGAACCTTGGCGGCCGTCGCCGGGGCGTCGGCGACGAGCAGCACCAGGTCTCCGGGCGAGGCACCGATCCCCGTCGTCAGGGCGGCGATCTCCGCCTCCGAGAGGAACTTGGCGATGGGGGAACGCACGCCCTCGGCATCGACGGCGATGGTGGCGAGACCCTTGGCCCCGGCCGACTTCGCGAGGTCCGTCAGGACATCGATTTCCTTGCGCGTATACCCCGCGCAACCCGGTGCGACGATCGCCTTCACCAGTCCGCCGCTGTCCAGGACGCCGCGGAAGGCGTTGAAGGCTGTCCCGGCCAGGGCCGGTCCGGCGTCCTGAAGTTCCATTCCGAATCGTAGGTCCGGGCGGTCGGAGCCATAGCGGTCCATCGCTTCCGCGTACGTTAGCCGGGGGACCGGGCGCTGCCGGACGGAGTAGGGGGAAAAGCGGTCGATCAGGTCGAGGTAGAGAGCCTCGATCAGGGCCATGACCGTTTCCTGGTCGACGAACGTCATCTCAATGTCGAGCTGGGTAAACTCGGGTTGCCGGTCAGCCCGTTGGGCTTCGTCGCGAAAACAGCGGGCGATCTGGAAGTAACGATCGAGGCCGGCGATCATCAGGAGCTGCTTGAGCTGCTGGGGCGATTGCGGCAGTGCGTAGAAGCTGCCGGGTGAGGAACTGCTCGGCACCAAGAAATCGCGGGCGCCTTCGGGGGTGCTCTTGATCAGGAGCGGCGTCTCGACCTCGACGAAGCCCTGGCCGTCGAGGACATCGCGGATGTGCTTCACGACGCGGTGCCGGAGCAAGACGTTGCGCTGCATCGGCAGGCGGCGGAGGTCGAGGTAACGATGGGCGAGGCGCAGGCTCTCGTCCACATCGACGTCCTCGTTGATATAGAAGGGTGGCGTCTTGGCCGCGTTGAGGACCTGGGCCGAGATCGCCTCGACCTCGACCTCACCGGTCGCCAGTTTCGCGTTGGTGGTGCCCTCGGGACGTTGTCGAACCCGACCCGCGATCTCCAGCACGTACTCGTTGCGGACATCGCTGGCGACCGCATGGGCATCCTGTGCCGACTCAGGGTTGAAGACGACCTGGGTCAGACCATAGCGATCGCGCAGGTCGATGAAGATCAGACCACCGAGGTCCCGCCGTCGGTTCACCCACCCGCGCAACGTCACCTCCTGACCGGCGTCCCCGGCCCGTAGCGAGCCACAGGTAAGGACATCGAGCGTCCGGGGATCGATGTCGTGGGTCAGGTGTCGCTGGTCGGTCACGGGGTCACACCTCTCCTGTCGAGTGACGTCTGGGCGGTGCCGAAGGCATCGAGATCGAGGTCAAAGCGCCGGCCCAACGCGAGGTCCAACGCTGCGTCTGGATCGACTCCGGCCGCGACGCAGGCCAGCGCGGCCCGCAGGAGGGATTCTCCCGCGTCGTTCCCGTTGGTCCCGTCCGATGGAGGGGGCACCTCGCCGGCCAGCCGGGCGACCTTCTCTAGGGCCGGCATCGACCGTGGCAACCGGTCGAATGGTCCAGGTTCCTCGGCTGGCCGTCCGGCGCGGAGCCGCTCGTCGCGCTTGACCGACTGCCACGTCCGGAGAGCGCCGTCGGCGGAGTCGGCGAAGCGGTCGCCGAAAACGTGGGGATGGCGACGGATCAGCTTGGCCGTGATGGAGGCCAGGACATCGCCGATGTCGAACTCGCCTGACTCATCGGCGACCTGGGCCTGCATGCAGATCACCAGCAGGAGGTCACCCAGTTCCTCGCGCAAGTTATCGAGGTCGCCAGCGTC
>CADCWH010000144.1 GCA_902806395.1 uncultured Thermomicrobiales bacterium
ACGACCGAGCGGTTCGGCGTCACCTTCCTCGGCGAGGGCATCCGCGCCGCCGAGGCGGGCGAGTTCGACGTGGAGTTCTCGGAGCCGGTGATCGCCATCTTGAAGGCGGCCCGGGCTCAGGAGCAGTTCCACCTCGATGCCTTCGAGGACCTGGGCGGCGAGGCGCTGGTCGACACGTTCACCGCTCCGCCGGAGGCGTTCACCAGCTTCGACGTGTTCTTCACCGCCCTGGTCGACCAGGAGGCGCGCGAGACGGCCGCGCAGATCGCGGCGATGACCGTGTTCACCGAGATGGGCCGGCCGGACCTGGCGAAGGTGAGCTTCCAGTACGCCGCCGAGGAGGCGGAGCACCGCCTGCTGGCGAACTACACGCTGGGGGTGCGGCCGGCCAACGACCGTGCCTTTGCCGACCACCTGTACGTCACCATCGAGGACTTCTACGCGGCACTCGAGGAGCTCGGTCTGATCGGCGGCGTCGGGACCGAGATCACCTACCCCGGCCCGGGGGAGATCGACGACAGCAATGTGATCGAGACCGAGCCGGGCGGGCCAGAGGCGAGCTGCAACGCCGAGGCGACCCCGGTCGCCGGTGCTGACTCTGGGGATGACGGCACGCCGGTCGTCGACGCCGATGAGGACGACGCCACGCCGACGACCTAGCCACGCCGACGACTTAGGTACGCCGGGGCAGCGATTTCCGGTCGGTGACCGATGGGGCGGCCGGACGGGCGCCGGCGGACCCGACGTCGGACGCCACGTCGAGATGGGGCTGTCCCATCATGAGCGCCCCCTCGTTCATCTCAAATGCACCGGAAACCAGCGTATACCATGGCCTCTCGCCAGCCGAGGCGGGGCTGTTGGCGGACCTGATCCGCGCGGCCCGTCGCGCCGACCACCCCGATCGGTACGCCCCGGTCACGATCGCCGAGCGGGACGCGCTGATCACCCAGGTACCCCGCCTGGGGGCGAACCGAAGCGACGGCACTGACTCGGACGGGAGGACCTGAGCCGAGCCGGCCAGCGAGGTGGGGGCGGGGCGGGCAATCTCGCGGTCGCCTACCACTGGGACTCGGCACTCACTCCCCACGGCGAGTGACGACCCCAGCGCCGCGCCCCCAGCCCGCTGGCTGGACAGTTCGGCATTTCTTATCCTGCCCGGCGGGGACGGGGCGTCGCCAAAACCTCCATCCTGAACCGTTGGGGCGCATGGGCACCGCGGCTCGGCGGCTGATCCGTCCGGCGAGCGGCCAGGACTCAGCGCCCCGTCCCCACCACACCGGCTGGCGACTGACTCGGGTGGTAACCAGGTCTAGGCATCTGTGATGTCCGATTAATCCCTTCTGCCCCGGAGCGTGTACCGAGGAGGGAGGGGCCGTTGTCCCCAATCGGCCGTTTCGACGTTGACCTGGCCTCGGCTCGACCGGCGGCAGACGGGATGTAGCGCACGGATGAGTGAGATGAGTGACGTGACATTCACGACCGGGTTCATGATCGACCACCTCACCACCTGTCTGGAGGCGGACGCCTTCGACGATCTCTCCCCGGCCGAGATGGGGTTGTTGGGGGACCTCATCCGCGCGGCCCGTCCCACCGATCATCCCGATCGCTGGGGTCTAGTGACAGACGCCGAGCGGACCGCCTTCCTCGCCGAGGCGGACCGGGAGACGGAGCGCCGCCGCCTGACCCGGGAGGCAGGCGGGTGACCGACGGAGTGACCGACGCGGATTCTCGCTGGGTTACCCCCCCGGACGCGTACTGGGTCACCCCCGAGGGGCCACGGCGTCACACCCGGGTCCCAACCCCCCGCCCGACCTCCAGCTGACAGAGGAGGAACGGACCGAGCTAGACGCCCTCTCGGCCCGGGTGCGCTGGGACCGGGCGCTGTTGGGGCTTGACCCGTTCGCGGCCTTAGGCGATGGGCAACTGGCCCGTTTCGAGGCGTTGGTGAAGTGCTCCCACGTGGTCGACGGCTAGACGGCGTGGCCGGAGGCGACGGACGAGGAGTTCCCTGATCCTGCCGCGGGGACAGGGCGTTGCCCCTTTGGAAATCGTCGGGGCGCATGGGCACCGCGGCTCGACAGGTGATCCTCCCGGCGAGCGGCCAAGACCTAGTGTCCGGTCCTCACCGACCACCGGTTGCCGACGGAAGCGGCACGCACGCTATCACCCTGCTCGTCATCGGCTGCTCGAGGACCGCGGATCACCGTCTACGGCACGGTGTCGTGAAGACCGAGGGCAGCGGTGAGCTGGACCGGCCGGAACCCCAGCACCGTGTGGTCGCCGACTACCAGGAGGGGCGTGGGAAGGTTCCCGTCGCGGCCAGGTCCCCCGCCACCGTGAGATCGCCGGTCACGTTGCGCTCGATCACCGAGACGCCGTGCCCGGCGAGCCAGTCGTGGACGCGCTGGCTGTCGGCACACCCTGTCTGGGTATACAGAATGGGCACTGGCGCTCCCGAGACCGTCACGCGGAGCCTCCTCTCGGCATCACGACCTCAGGCCACCACGACGCGACCTTGCCCGGGGAGTCCTTACCGCAGGCGTCCGAGCATCCGGCGCCACCACGGCATCGTGACCTGATCCCTGGCGGCCAGCTCCCGCCTACGCCGGTCGAGCGGGTCGACCAGGTGGGCCCGCAGGAGGTCACAGTCCCATGACGGCGCATCTCAGTGGTGTAAGCCCTCCGTGGTCCACCCAGGTCAGTACCAGGTCGGGTGGGGTCGTGTCGGTGGAGTCGTCGTGCCTACCCGTGCGACGATCCCTCATCTCTGCCGGTGAAGAGGTCCTTGACCTTCCCGACCGTCTGCTGCCCGAGCGTCGCCGCGCCGATGACGCGCTCGTCCTGGTCCTCGGTCCCGCCGTCGGCCACCGCGAACTGCAAACCCTCCGCGTACGGGGCGGGACGGCCAAGCGTGTAGGCGACCATGACCTCCCCGAAGATCTCCCGGGCTTTGGCGACGGTCGTCGTGCCGGTGACGATATCGTGCATCAGGTTGAGGGTGATCGTGTTGGCCGCCTCCGAGTCGCACCGCGCGGCGGCCTCGCCGGCCGTCCGGTCCACGAGGCAACTGCCGTCGAAGCGGGCGATCT
>CADCWH010000145.1 GCA_902806395.1 uncultured Thermomicrobiales bacterium
AGGTGACCCTCATTCCACCAGCGGTGGAGACGCGTGCTGCGGAAGGCGAGCGAGTCGCCCGCTTCCAGGTCATAGCGTTCCGACCCGTCGATCCAGAACGTCAGCCGCCCGGTCAGCACGTAGATGAATTCCTCGCCCGGGTGGGCGTAGGGTTCCTCGCTGCCCCCGTCCGGCCGGACCTCGATCCGTTGCGCCTCGAGTGCGCCGGGCCGGGTGATCAGGTCCTCGATCACGACCCGCCCCCGGGCGGCGACGTAGCGCGGCCGGTCTCCCGGGTGCAGCACGTCACGGTGATCGGTCCGGTAGTCCGGGGCCAGCCCCGGCACGGTCGTGCCGTAGGCGTCGGCGATGGCGAAGAGGTTGCCGACGGAGATGCTGGACTGGCCCCGCTCGACGGCACTGAGGAACGAGATCGACAGGCCGCACTTGGCGGCGACGTCGGCGAGCGACCAGCCCCGCTCCGTCCGAAGGGCCCGTAGCCGGCTGCCGAGGTCGAAGTCGGCGGCCGGCGCCGGGTCCGACGACTCTCGCCGTGCCGGCCCGAGCTCCCGCCGGATCGCGGCCACGTTGAGCCGCTCCATGCGCCGCATCCGGGCCACCTCCCGTAACCGCCGCAAGTCGTCCTCGGAGTAGAGGCGATGGCCGCCGGGGGATCGCCGGGGGTCGATCAGCCGCTCCCGTTCCCAGACGCGCAACATTTCGCGGGAGACGCCGGCCAGTTGGGCCGCCTCACCGATGGAGTACAGCACCTGGCCGTCGTCCCGCTCCCGCCGTTCAGTGCGCCGACGAAGCGGTGCCGCCACGCGGCTCCCCTCGGTGATCCCTCGATGGCCCGACAGCGCGTCCCGGTGCGCTCCATTCGGGGCGTCCGCAGGTGATCTGGCGTGTGGATCGGTCTTCACCATCTGTGTGGCCCCGTGGTGGACCGTGGAAGAGCACCCGCCGGCCGGGGGCTCTTGACACCGATTTTGATGCCCCGTATCGTACCGCCTATCGTACAGGAATAATATCGGTTCACTAGAAATGTCGTAGCGGTGGCAGCAGATGTCCAGCACCGGTCGTCGAGCAGCGGGAGGAGTCAGTCCGCGGCCCGGCGTCCAAAGCGCGGCGATGGATGAGACCGAAAGGAGCGTGGCACCGCATGGTAGGGACGATCGCGACGCAGGTGGAGACGCTTCGAAACTACGCCGGGGGCGCGTGGGTGACGGCCGAGGCGACGGAGACCTCGGACATCCGCAACCCGGCGACCGGTGAGGTGATCGCCCGCGTCCCGCTCAGCGGGGCGGCGGACGTGGACCGCGCCGTGGCGGCGGCGAGAGCGGCATTCCCGGGCTGGCGAGCGACCCCGCCCCAGGAGCGGGCGCGGTACTTCTTCCGGCTCCGCCAAGTATTGGAGGAGCACCGGGAGGAACTCTCCCGGCTCATCGTCACCGAGATGGGCAAGACGCTCGACGACGCCCGCGGCGAGGTCCAGCGCGGGATCGAGAACGTGGAGACCGCCTGCGGTATCCCATCGATGATGATGGGCTATGGCCTCGAGGATGGCGCGGCGCGCGGCATCGACGAGTCGGTCATCTACCAGCCGCTCGGCGTGTTCGCGGCGATCACGCCCTTCAACTTCCCGTTCATGATCGCCCACTGGTTCTGGCCCTATGCCGTCGCGGCCGGCAACACGTTCATCATCAAGCCCTCCGAGCAGGACCCGATGGTGATGACGCGGACCTTCCAGTTGATCGAGGAGGTGGGTTTCCCGCCCGGCGTCATCAACCTCGTCAATGGCGGTCACGAGGCCGTGAATACCCTGCTCGACCACCCCGGCGTGCGCGGGATCTCGTTCGTCGGCGCGTCGAAGACGGCAGCCTACGTCTATGCTCGGGCGTCGGCCAGCGGAAAGCGCGTCCAGGCCTGCGGGGGCGCCAAGAACGCGATCGTGGTCATGCCCGACGCCAACCTCGACGTCTACCTCTCCACCATCATGAACTCCTTCTACGGTGCCGCCGGTCAGCGCTGCCTGGCGAACTCGCTGGTCCTGCCGGTCGGGGATGCCCACGGCGCAGCCCGGGAGGCCATCGTCGAGGCCGCCAGCAAGTTGCGGCTCGGAGACGGGCTGGAGCCAGGTGTGGACCTCGGACCGGTGGTCTCGGCTGCGGCCCGCGACCGGATCGTCACCGCCATCACGGACGGGGTCAACGAGGGTGCGGAGGCCGTGCTCGACGGCCGCGACCCGCACGTGCCGGAGCGCCCGGACGGCTTCTTCATCGGCCCGACACTGCTCGATGGGGTCCGCCCGGACATGCGGGTGTACAAGGAGGAGATCTTCGGTCCGGTCGTCGGCATGTCGCCGGTCGACGACCTGGAGGAGGCTATCGCCCGGATCAACGCCGCGGACTATGGCAATGCTGCCTCGATCTTCACGGAGAGCGGATCGGCGGCCCGCCGGTTCCAATACGAAGTCGAGACCGGCAACATCGGCATCAACGTCGGCGTCGCGGCGCCGATGGCCTACTTCCCGTTCAGTGGGGCCAAGGGGTCCTTCTTCGGCACGCTGCACCCGCAGAGCCGGGACGCGGTGCGCTTCTTCACCGAGAGCAAGGTGGTCATCAGTCGTTGGACGACGGGGGACCGTGGCCCCGTCACCGGTGTCGGTCGATAGCGCGGGCAGCCGCGCCATATCAAAGGGGACACGAGATGACGAAGCGAATGGTGAATCTCGACGGATTGCTGGCTGGTGCGCTCTCCCGGCGGACGGCGGTGAAGGCGGGCCTGTTCAGCGCGGCGGCGCTCGGCGGCGTCAGCATGAACCGGTCGGTGCGTGGACAGGCCGGTGGTCGGCTCGTCATCGGCAAGTACAGCGAGGTCCTCGACCTCGACCCGCACTTCAGCGCCAGCCAGACCAACTGGGAGGTCCAGGCAGTCGTCTATGAAAGCCTGGTCTTCCTCGATAACGACCTGGTCCCCGTCCCCGGCCTGGCGGAGAGTTGGGAAACCCCAGACGACCGGACCTACGTCTTCAAGCTTCGCCAGGGCGCGAAGTTCCACAACGGTCGTGAGGTGACCGCCGACGACGTGGTCTACAGCCTGCGGCGGGTGCTCGAATCACCCGAGTCCTGGTGGAATGTCAAGATGGGGCCGATCCTGCCGGAGGAGGCCGCGACCGGAACCCCAGCCGCGGCGGAAGTGGTGGGGACCCCAGCCGATGCGGACACGGCGAGCACACCTGTCGCCACCGGACCACAGATTGGAGTCACCATCGAGGCGACCGGTCCCGGTGAAGTGACGGCCACGCTCGTCGAGCCGTATGCCCCGTTCCTGCAATCGCTTTCCGCCACCACGACCTCGATCCTCCCGGCGGCGGAAGTGGAGAGTGGTGAGATCGACCTCACGACACAGATGATGGGAACCGGTCCCTTCATGGTCCTCGAGCATGTGCCGGACCAGCGCTGGGTCTTCGGCAAGTTCGCCGAGTACTGGCAGGCACCCGGCGCACAGCTGGACGAGGTCGTCTGGCAGATCATCCCCGACGAGAGCTCCCGCCTCGCCGCCCTCCGCAACGGCGAGGTCCAGTTGACGATGTTCGAGAACCCGGTGCTGATGGACGTGCTGGCGGCCGACGACGCAGTCACCACCATCGAGCAGGTCACCACCAATTACTACATCCTGTTCGCCAACGCGAACCGGCAGGAGCTGGCAGACCCGAAGGTGCGGCAGGCCATCTCGGCGGCGATCGACCGGCAGGAGATCGCCGATGTCGCCCTCTTCGGTCGCGGCACCGTCACCGGGCCCGTCGCCGCCGGATTCTCCGAACTGGCCTCTCCGGTCGAGGATGTCCCGTTCTACACCCGTGACGTGGAGCAAGCCAAGCAACTGCTGACGGAGGCCGGAGTCGGCGAGGGACTGGCACTGCAGCTCCACGTCAGCCCGGCTATCGCGGCGACAGTACCGATGGCCGAGGTCATCCAGGAGCAACTGGGCGAAGTTGGGATCGAGATCGAGATCGTCCAGCGCGACTTGGCCACCTTCGTCGACGAGTACACCGACGGGGAGTCATCCCAACTGGCCATCTCCTGGTGGGCCGGATACAGCGATCCCTACTTGATCCTGGTCGAGCTTGGCGGGGGGCAGATGACGTGGCTCGGGCTGGACGACCCGACGATCAACGACCTGGTCGTCCGGGCGGGCAGCGAGGCCGATCCGGCGGCACGCCTGGAGGTCCTGCATGAGCTCGAGGCTGCCGTGGCGACCGCGGGCGTGTTCCAGCCCCTCGTCACCCGGAACAACTTCGTCGCCTATCGGAACGACCTGGTCGCGAACGTATCGGTGACCGCGTCGGAAGGGTTTGGCTTGCCGCTGTGGCACAGCCTCAAGGACATAACCTTGGTCACGTAGGCGGGGCATAGCTTCGCACCATCGGCCCGGCGGGCCCTAGCACGCGTCCTGACCGAAGCGGAAAGGGAGGCCAGAAAGAAGTGGGCCGATACGTCGCCACCAGGATGGTGACCGCGACCGTCACCGTCCTGGGCGTGGCCACGGTCGTCTTCATACTGATGCGACTGATCCCCGGTGGGATCGTTGAGGCCCTGGCCGGGCCCTCGGCGGCGCAACGACCTGATCTCGTCGCGGCCATCATGGAAAAGTATGGCCTCGACGAGCCCCTCGTGGTCCAGTACAGCATTTGGCTGGGCAACGCGCTCCAGGGTGACCTGGGAGAATCGCTCAACACGGGCCAGCCGATCGGAACGGAAATCCTCCGCAAAGGCCAAATCACGATCGAGCTGTCCGTCCTGGCGACGATCATCTCGATCGTGGTGGGTCTGCCGCTCGGCATGCTGGCGGCCCTCCGTCCCAACTCGTCCCTGGACAGCGGCGTGCGGGCCACCGCGCTGGTTGGGCTCTCCATCCCCGACTTCGTGCTGGGCACGCTGCTGATCTACTTCGTCTCGACC
>CADCWH010000146.1 GCA_902806395.1 uncultured Thermomicrobiales bacterium
ACCCCCGCTACCCGACATCGAGGTACCGCGGGTCGTCGCCAGTCAGGAAGGGCAGGAAGCGGACCCCCGCCACCACGGCCGACGCTGGCAATTCGAACGCGACCCACCCCTCCCGGGCCACTCCCGGGACATAGGCGCCGCTGGCGTCCGGGGAGGGCGGCGTCAGCACGATGGTGTTGGCGATCGGCTCCCCGTCGGCGCCGGACAGGACCATCGCCGTCGCCGGTAGGTGGACCGTCGCCTCGCCGCGTTCCAAGGCCGTGACCCGGACCCGGATCGCCAGCCAGCCGACAGCGCCATCGCCGTCGGCGTCGTCTGGGTCCGAGGCGGATGCTGCACCGAGGGCGGTGGTCCGGTAATCGCTGGCCGGGTAGAGGGCATAGACCGCATCGCCGGAGACGACCTCGAGCAACTCGACCGACCAGTCCGCGGTGACCACGACATCCCCGACCGTCGCCGGGGCGGCTGGGTCGGTCCCGACATCATTGGCGTCGACGGGCGGGGCCTCCGCCGGGGCAGGAACCTGATCTGCCAAGGCGAAGGTCCGGTCTGCCCAGTTGCCGGAGACCGACAGGCTGTCGAAGAGCAAGACGGGGGTGACCGCGTCGGCGGGGGCGCCGAGCACGGCCCATCCCTCGTGGCTCCCGCCCGGTGCGACGACCGCGTCGATCGCCGGCGATGGGGCGAAGGCACCGACGAAGCGCCGCGTCCCACCGGCGCCATCCAGAGCGGCGAAGTCGTCCGTGTCGAGCGCCAGCGGGGTGGGTCCGTCGTTGGTCACCCCCAGCCGAACCGCCAGGTAGGTGAACCCGTCCCTGGGCGGCTCGTTGGCCGGGTGAGCCCCCACCACGAGGTCGGTCGCCGCCGTGCCGGTCAGGACCTCGAGTACCCGCATCTGCCAGGGGCCAGCGGTCCCCACCTCGCCGAGCGGGACGGGGCTGATGTCCACACCGGACTCGGTCTGGATGCGCACCGCGTCCCATCTCGCCCCGGCAGACGACCCGGGAGCGCCGGCCAGGCCCGCGGCGAGGCCAGCCAGCAGGGTCACCCCCAGCAGGGTCGTCCGGACCGACTCGCCGCCCACCGATCGCCACCGTGCCACGCGTTCGCCTCTCCCCCATTGCGGCCACCGAAGTGGGCCCCCACCCCAATGTCCCTTCCCCGCGTCATCCCGCCGGAGCGCAGCTACGGAGACGAGTGTCCCCGGAGCGGATCGCCGGACCGGGCAGCGACGAAGTCTCCTTAAAGCGAAGTGTAGCCGGGTTCCCTCATGGGCCCGGCCGGTCGTCGGCAGGGTTCGTCAACGGGCGGTGAGGATGGTTCGCGATCATTGCCCATGTGGTCGCGGCCGCCTGCTGCAGGGCCATGGGGAGGTGCGAGCCCTCGATCACGCTCGGGTCGAAGGTGGGTGCGGCACCATCGGGGGACGGTCCGAAGTGGGGCAGGTGGGCGGTCACCTCCCAGCCGAGGTGGCCAAGCAGGGCTTCCAATTCCCAGGGAGTGACGTAGTTGTTCGCGCGCCGACCCGGGTCGAGGTGACGTTGCCAAACGTTGGCGGAGATGGGCGAGAGCGGTCCGGGCACGCTGGCGTAGAGCCGACCCTCTGGCCGCAGCACGCGCCCCAATTCGCGCAGGGTGGCGGGCAGGTCGAAGGCGAAGTGGAGCGACAGCCGGGCCTGGACCGCGTCGAACGTGGCCTCCGGGAACGGCAGGCGGGCCAGGTCAGCGACGTGGAACGAGATGTCTAGCCCGCTGGCCGCGGCATGGGCCCGCGCCCGGTTGATCATCGCGGGGGAAAGGTCGACCGCGTCGACCCGGGCGCCCCAGGCGGCGAACGCGACGGCGTACTGGCCGGTGCCGCAGCCAGCGTCGAGGAGACGGTGACCAGGTTGCAGCGCGAGCCCCCGGATGGCGCCCTCGGCTCCGGCGAGGACCTCGCCCCCGCGACGCTGTGCCTCCGATATCTCCTCCCACCAGGCGGCTCGTTCGTCCCACGTCGCCTGAGACATTGCGCGCCACGCCTCTTCGACAGAGCGTCCAGCGTCGCGGTCCTGATGAGGCACGCTTCATGTGCTCCTATAGTGACGACGTTTGACGATGTTCACGTTGGGTCAGGCGGTGTCGGGAGGATGGTACCCGGACACGGCGGGCTGGTCGCCCGGGTGGGCCACGCCGATACCCGCGCGGCGACATCGATCCCGAACATGGTGACGTCTGAACGCCCTAGACGTCATGACTGTGATCCAGCCTACGCTTCTCACCACATTCAGCATGTCCTTGGCAAGCGTGGCCCACGTCTTGCATGGGTCCATGCGGGTCCATCCGGTGGCAAACAGCCGCAACCGGAACGCACATTGAGGAGGAGACACATGACTGGACGTCCGATGCACGAGCGCCTCGTGGCCACGATCAATGAGGAGCGTGAGCGACTGGCCTCGCGACGAGGGTTCCTGACCGGGACCGCGAAGCTGGCCGGTGGTGGCGCCATGGCGCTGTCGTTGGGCGGTATGCCGGGATTCGCTTCTCGGGCCGCAGCGCAGGCCGAACTCGAAGACGATGTCGACGTGCTGAACTACGCGTTGACTCTTGAGCACCTGGAATTCGCATTTTACCGTGACGGGCTCGAAGCACTCGGCGAAGAAAGCTTCGACGAGGACGCCTTTGGTACGTCGATCTACGAGCGCCTGACCGAGATCCGTGATCACGAAGGGGAGCACGTCGAGACCCTGACCTCCGTCATCGAGGACCTTGGTGGCGAGCCGGTAGAAGAGGCTGAGTACGCCTTTGACTTCACCGACGCGTCCGTCTTCCTGGCGACAGCGGCCGTGCTCGAGAACACCGGCGTTTCGGCCTACGACGGCGCTGGCCAGTTCATCACTGAGCCCGACCTGTTGACCGCGGCCGGCACGATCGTCGCGGTCGAGGCCCGGCACGCGTCGTACCTGAACCTGATCAACGGTATGCTGCCTTTCCCGGCGGCCTTCGAGACCCCGCTGACGCCGGAAGAAGTGCTGGCCGCCGCCGGCCCGTTCTTCGCCACGGACGGCGCGACCCCGGAGGCGTAGTCTCACGGCGAGAGGGGACGGGGCGTCAATAACCCCCGAACCTTTCCCTGCCGCTGAACGCGCCGACGAGACCCGGACCGTGATGCACCGGGACGTCGGACCGATCGACCAAACATAGAGGAGAGCACACGATGCAGACCATTCGACGCACCGCCAGCGTTCCGGCGCTGGACCAGTACCGGGCCCTAGCCCAGGATGCGACCGGTGACGACATCATCAGCACGCTGAACTACGCGCTGACGCTGGAGCACCTCGAGAACACCTTCTATGCTACTGGCTTGGAGACATTCACGTCGGCCGACATTGAAGCCCTCGGCTTCACGCCGGATGTCGTCACGTACATTGCCGAGATCGGTGCCCACGAGGCCGCCCACGTCGAGACACTGACCGCAGTCATCACCGACCTCGGCGGAGAGCCCGTGGAGCAGGGTGAATATGACTTCGGTGACGCCCTGACCGATCCCGCGGTCTTCATCGCGACCGCCGCGGCGCTCGAGAACACTGGTGTCTCCGCCTACACCGGCGCGGCGCAGTATCTCATCGACAACGATGACCTGCTGACCGCCGCTCTGACCATCCACGGTGTCGAGGCCCGCCACGCGGCGTACCTCAACATCCTGAACGGCGAGAACCCGTTCCCCGAGGCCTTCGACCCGCCGCTGACCCCGGCTGAAGTCCTCGAGATCGCTGGCCCGTTCGTGGTTTCCGGCGACGTCGCGACACCTTCGGCTTTCGAGCCCGAGGACGACGAGGGCACGCCGGACGCCTAACAGCGTCGGACGAACTCCATCGAGAACCTGTCACATGGACAGCACGGCGCCGGAGATCACTCTCCGGCGCCGTGCCATATCCGCCACCGAACCACCCTGCCGAGAGAAGGACACCGCGTGGTCGCCGACCAACCCCCCTATGCCCCGCCCTTCACCATCTTTCTCCCCATCGCCGCTCACGGGGTGATCGGGGACCGGCGCACGGCCGCCCTAGTGGCGGCCGATGGCACGATCGACTGGTTCTGCCTACCCCGCTTCGACGGTCCACCCCTCTTCGGTGCCCTGCTCGACCCGGGCGTGGGGGGGCACTGGCGCGTCGGCCCAACCGAGCCCACCCTTGGGGACCAGCGCTACGCCGACCGCAGCACGGCCGTCATCACCCGCTGGCGCGACGGCGAGTCCACCCTCGAACTCACCGACCTGATGCTGTGGCCCGGTCAAGATCGAGACGAGGCCACCGGTGGCGAGTCCGCCCGGGCCATCGTCCGCCGCATCGCGTGCTCCGGCGCCCCGACGACCGTTTGCCATTCCCTCCGGCCCGGCGGCCTGTTCACCCCCGCGACCACCCTGACCGACCCGATGGGAGACGGTGTGCCGTCCCTCGCCCATGAACGCCAGACCTTGCGCCTCTGGTCTTCCCGCCCGATCACGGTCCTCCCGGGCGCCGGCTCCCTCGACGAGTCCTTCACCCTACGACCGGGTGACACCTGGTGGGCCGTCCTGGCTACGGACGACACCGGGCCGTGGGATGCCGGTCGGGTGGAGGTCGAAGTCGGCGAAGCCATGCGCTATTGGCATGATTGGGCCGGTGGACTCGAGTGTCACGGCCCCCGGGCGGAGCGTCTGCGCCGGTCGGCGTTGACGGTCCACCTGCTGAGTTACGCCGAGACCGGCTCACCGGTCGCCGCTCCGACCACGTCCCTACCGGAACGGATCGGCGGCGACTTGAACTGGGACTACCGGTACAGTTGGGTCCGGGACGCCTCCCTCAGCGTGGCGATGCTCTCCCGCCTCGGTGACATCCGCAACGCCAGGCGCTACATGGACTGCCTGACCACCTATCGCTCCTCGACCGACCTGCCCCTCCAAATCGTCTACGGCATCGACGGCGGCCTCGACCTGCCCGTCATCGAATATGACGACCGGCGCGGGTACCAGGACTCCTCCCCGGTGCGGCGGGGCAACCGGGCCTGTGGCCAGACCCAGTTCGATTCGCTTGGCTTCTTCATCGAGAGCGCCACCGTCTACCTGCGGGAAGGGGGAGAATGGGTCGAGGACCACTGGACCATGGTCCGTCGGTCCGCCGATTTCATCGTGGACCACTGGCGGGAACCCGACAGCGGCATCTGGGAACTCCCGGAGCCCCGGCAGTTCGTCAGCAGCAAGGTGATGTGCTGGTCCGGGCTCAACCGAGCGGTGGAAATCGCCGGAATCGGCGGGCGTCAGGACGATGTGCCGCGCTGGCGGGCGACAATGGACGCCATCCGGGAGGAGGTCATGGCCCGCGGGTGGAACGCCGGGACG
This sequence comes from uncultured Thermomicrobiales bacterium, assembly GCA_902806395.1. The sequence continues at coordinate 5,360 of CADCWH010000146.1, forward strand.
GGCGTCTTGCGTCAGGTCTATGATGAGGACGACGGCATCGACGCCTCGGCGCTGCTGGCCGGGATGACGGGATTCTTCGCGCCGGACGACCCCCGCCTGACCTCGACGGTCAGACAGGTCGAGGCGCGGCTCGGCCGGGACGGCTTCGTCCACCGGTTCGACCCAGCCGCGATGCCCACCCAGTTCGGCGACACCGACCTGCCGGTCGGTTCGTTCGAGGGAGCCTTCCTGCCGTGCACGTTCTGGTTGGCCACCATCCATGCCCGGGCGGGCCGGGTCGAGGCCGCCGAGGCCGTGATCGCTGGCGCCGAGGCCATGGCGGGGGACCTGGGCCTGTTCGCCGAAGAGGTCGACGTGGCAACCGGGACGTTCCTCGGGAATACGCCGCTCCTCTTCAGCCAGGCGGAATACGCCCGGGCCGTCCTCGCCTTGGATGACGCGATGGCAGCCTCTCCCGATCGTCCGGCCTGACCACGCGACGCGGGGACCCGACCGAT
>CADCWH010000147.1 GCA_902806395.1 uncultured Thermomicrobiales bacterium
GTCGCGAGGCAGAGCCCCGTCGCTTCGGCCCGGTCGATCACCAGGCCCATCGCCTTCGGTCCCTGAACCAAGCCGAACCCGTTGTGGGCATCGAGGGCCATGGTCGAGACGGTCTCACGTTCGATGGTCAGAGGCGCATCAGGATCGATCAGGCCGCGCCGGAATCGGGCCGCGTAGAACGGCAGTCGGGCGACACCGTGCGAGCCAACGCCGCGCTCGTCAGCCAACACCAGGTGGCGAGCGGCATCCGGGTTAACTCCAGCCGGGATACCGAGGGCGGTGAACAGTCGTTCGACGAAGGCCAGCACCGAGTTCCGGTCAAATCTTGGCGAGTCCGCCATCCTGGATCTCCCGTCGAGACGTGCGTGGTCCGCTCACCACCGGGCGGGTCGCCCGGCCGCGCGGGACAGGATAGCGGTCCGTAGACGTGAACGCTCGCGGTGGGGAGTGACGTCGACCGAGCATGGATCCGGTGCCTCGGAGGACGCGGCGGCCACGCGCGTGAAGGTCACCTTGGGCTGTGACAGATTGGCCGTTCCCGTACCGCCTATTCCTCGATACAATCGAAGGGAGACATGCCGCTCCGGTCATGGCTGGCGTTGCGGCGTGTTGAGGAAGGGCTGGCGAGGACCGCGTGCAGGCGGTCCCCGCCGGGGGACAATCGGAGGAGGGGACCAGGTGCGGACACCGACGTGTGCCGTGGTCGGCCCATGGCCGACCACGGGTGAAGCGTGGGCGAGACGAGTTAGACCGACACGTCGGCCGCGATCAGTGCCACACCCCGGACATCGCCCCTGCCGGGACATCGTCCGGTCGATGGTGTTGACCGTCGTGATCCTCGCCAGCAGCCTCGTAGGGGTCGTTAGTCGGGGGCCCGCGCCAGTGGCGGCTGGCGACCTCGTCACCGTGGCGACCGACGTGTTGAACATCCGGTCCGCACCGCGGATCGACGCCCCGGTGGTCGCGCAGGCGGTCTGGGGCGAGGTCCTCGATGTCTGGTGGGGGCCGAGTGAGACCGGATACTACGAGGTCAAATTCGGCGATGTCCATGGCTACGCGATGGGCGTCTATCTGGGGCTGCCGGGTGGGGTCGGCGGGGCCAGTGCGTCGGGAGGCGCGTCCTGGCAGGGGAACCGGTGGGTCGATGTCGACCGCTCGTCCGGGCTGGTGACCCTCTACGAGGGCGGTGAGGCGACCTACACCGTCTGGGGAGCGATGGGCTGGGACCAGAGCGAGAGCGGGTTCTTCGCCACCGCGAACGGCACGTACACCGTGTTTGCCCGGGAGGAGGGTCTGACCTGGACCGATTGGGGCCGTGCCTACGTCACCCACTACATCGCCTTCGACGCCTATCGGGCGAACGGGTTCCACTCTTACGCCCTGGACAAGACGGGACGTCTCTTGACCGGGGGCGGGAATGGCCCGACCGGAGGGTGCATCGCCATCGCACCGTGGGCGATCGAGCGGGTCTGGGATTTTGCCACCATCGGTACCCGGGTCGAGATCCACTGGTAAGCTGGGACTCAGCGTCTGCCAGTCTCGAACTGTTGCGAGCGTCACGCGACGCGCCACGACGGCAAAGCGGCCCCCGGTACTCCCGGGGGCCGCTTTGCCGTCGCTCGTCGTTCGTCCGGTGATCGGGGACTACCCGTTCGACTGGGCGGTTTCCTTCCAAATGGAGTCGACGGCGGCGCGGTTCTTGGCGGCGGCCATCGGGTCGGCCAACGTGTGGTCGTCCTTCTGGAGTTCGCGGACGACCACGTCGGCGATGATGTGATTAATCTCCTGGACTGCGCTCGCGTGACCGCGCAGGCACGTCGCAGCGACGGTCGCCGTCCGCTGGTCACCGAGGGCGAGAGCGGTCGCGTGGAGCATGGTGTAGCTGATGCACGCCATGTTGAAGGCGGTGTAGTCGTCCCGCAGGATCTTCGACACACCCTCGGTCCGGATCTTGTCGATCAGGCCGGCAGCCTTCCCGAGGACGTTCGCCCCGATCTCGATCACCGGGTTTCCCGCCGTGGTGCCGACGATCTCCTGGTGGGCCTTGAGGGCTTCCTTATTCGCCTTCACCATGTCGTGGAAGCGCTGCACCGCAGGCCCCGCCGTCGGGTCGTCCTTGGTGGAAGTGAGTTGGCGGTCGAGGGCCTCTTCGATGTGCCCTTCGAGGGCGAGCGAATCACCGACGTAGTCGGCGATCGTCTTCTGGCCCTTCTCGTCGATCGCGGTCTGCTGGCTCATGGTCGTCGTTCCTTTCCTCATGCGCGGCGGCGCGTCTTGCCACCTCTCGGCACATCACGTCGCAATGCACGTACCAGCGGCCCGTGCGAAGGGGAATTCAGCGACAAGGACCGTAGGGGCGGTATGTCATCCCGGACCAACATCAGCCCCGGCCGAGGGTACGTAACCCGTGGTCGAGTTCGGGCAGACGCCACGCCGGATCGTCCTCCGGCACCGGTCAGGTGCCGAAGCGGTCTCGCTCGGGGTGAGGGAAGTGGGCCCGGCGGGCGATGGACGTGCTGATGAGCCCTGTGCGAGGGGCAAAGAGGAAGACGAGGGCGAAGATCCCGGTCGCCACGAGCACGACGCTGGCCCCGGAGGCGACGCCGCGGTAATAGGAGACGTAGAGGCCGACGATGCCGCTCGCGGCTCCGATCCCGGCGGCGAGGCCGACCATGATCGGGAGGCGCTCGGTCAAGAGGCGGGCGGTGGCCGCCGGGGTCACCAACATGGCCAGCACGAGTACGTTGCCGACCGTCTGGATCGAGATGACGATCGAGAGCGAGAGGAGGACCAGGAAGAGTTGGTCCACCCGCCAGACCGGCACGCCGCTGGCCTCGGCGAAGGTGCGGTCGAAGGCGAGGGCGACCAGTTCCCGGCGGAGGAGCCAGGTCACTCCCAGAACTACGACGCCAACGGTCGCGGTCAGCCAGAGGTCCGTGACCGAGACCCCGAGGATGGAGCCAAAGAGGAAGCCCGAGAGGTCGCGGGTATAGGAAGGTCGGGACGAGATCAGGACGATGCCGAGGGCGAAGGCCCCGGCGAAGAGGACCCCGATGGCGGTGTCGTTGGTCAGCCGTTCGTGGTGCCCGATGGCGCCGATGCCGAGGGACACGACCAACGCAGCGATCACGGCCCCGACCAGGACGTTGATGTCGAAGAGGAAAGCCACGACGACGCCTGGAAAGACCGCATGGGCGAGCGCGTCACCGAGAAAGGCGTAGCCTCGTAGCACCACAAAGGAGCCGACGGTGCCGCAGATGATCCCGACCAGGGCAATGGCCAGGAAGGCGTGCTGCATGAACGTGCGGTCCCACGGGTCGGCAAGCCAGCGGAATAGGTCCGTCACCGGCGTGCCCGCCCCGCGGTGAACGTTGACGTCCCGGGGGTGACGGTCACGGGGAGGGTGTCCGGCGTTGCGGTGGCAGCCGACCCGTCGGCACTCGACGCGACCGGTGCCATACCCGCGGTGGGGCCGGGGGATTCTGCCCCGAAGGCGCGCTGGAGATTGGCGATGGTGATCACGTCCTCTGGCCGACCGTCGGCGACGACGCGGCGACGGAGTAGGATGGCCCGGTCAGCGGCTTCTCGGGCTTGCTCCAAATCGTGGGTGGCGTAGATGATGGTCGCGCCGCCCACCCGTAGCTCATGGA
>CADCWH010000148.1 GCA_902806395.1 uncultured Thermomicrobiales bacterium
CGGGCGCTGGGAATCGAGCGGTTGGCCTGGTATGACCTCTCCGCGCCACTACCGGCGGCCGGCGATGCGGCGGCGGATTCGGAGTGGGAATGGGATCGGGCCGCCGCGTTCGTCGTCGAGCGGCTCGGGTCCTTCTCACCGCGGATGCGCGGGCTGGCGGAGCGTGCCCTGAGCGAGCGGTGGATCGACGTGGAGCCGCGCGGCGGCAAGCGCGGCGGCGCCTTCTGCATGTCGTTGCGCCACGACGAGTCCCGCATCCTGTTGAACTTCAACCCCTCCTACAGTGGTGTCAGCACCCTGGCCCATGAGTTGGGCCATGCCTACCACAACCTCAATGGGGCCGGGCTGACGCCCCTCCAGCGCCAGACGCCGATGACCTTGGCCGAGACCGCGAGCACGTTCTGCGAAACGATCATCCGCGAGGCCGCTCTGCGGGATGCCTCCCCAGTCCAGCGCCTGGAGATCATCGAGGGCTCGCTCCAGGATGCGACCCAGGTGATCATCGACATTTCGAGCCGGTTCCTGTTCGAATCGCGCGTCTTCGCCGCTCGCCAGGAACGCGACCTCGGGGTGGAGGAGTTGTGCCAGTTGATGCTCGCGGCGCAACGGGAGACGTACGGTGACGGCCTCGACGAGGAGACGTTGCACCCGTACATGTGGGCGGTGAAGCCGCACTACTACGCATCGCGATCGTTCTACAACTTCCCCTACATGTTCGGCCTGTTGTTCGGCTTCGGCTTGATCGCCCGGGCGGGGGAGGACCGCGAGGCCTTCGCGGCGGACTATGACACCCTGTTGGCCTCGACCGGCTTGGCGGACGCGGCCACGCTCGGGGCCAGATTCGGGATCGATCTCCGATCTCCCTCATTCTGGGAGGGGAGCATCGGCGTCGTCTTAGCCGAGATCGACGCGTTCTCCCAGATCGTCGGCGATCTGGTAGCCCAGGACACGGCGGCCGGCTGATACGCGCCGGACCGGTCGCCGGCGTCGCGCGGACCCGGCAGACCGACCAGGCTCAGCCTCGTCAGGGCCAAAGTGCTGATGGTAGGCTTGGGAGTCTTTCTCCCCAGGCGAACCGTCGTGGGTGGCGGGCGCTGTCGTCCTCGCCTCGCCACGTGGTCTCCGGAGCATCCTGTCCGCTATGGTCCAGCCACCCCGCGAGCCACTCGGCCGCTCCGAGCGGCGCATCCTCCTGATCTTTGCCGGGGTGATCGTCCTAACGGCGATCCTGGCCATCACCGCCCAGATCGTGTTAGGTCCCGCCGATCCGGAGACGCCGGCGGCATCGCCCGTGCCGACGGCGGGGACCAGTTCTCCGGCCCCCGACGTGTCGTTCCCGGCTACCCAGCCCGCTTCGCCCGGACCGGCTGCCACGCCGGTGCCACCTCCCGCCGCCTGCGAGGGATCATGTCTCGTGCGGGTCGCGGATTCTGAGGGGGTCCGCCAGGCACTGACCAGTGAGGCCGTGACCCCGAACTACTCCCACGACGGTCAGCTTTGGGCCGCGCTGCCCGCCCCCGCGATCGACGGGATGCGGTCGCGAGGGATCCCGGTCACCATGGTCCAGCCTCACGACGAGACGCTGGCGCTCTACGTCACCCGGGCACCGGAGGACATGGGAGCCGACGAGGCGGACGCGGTGATCTCCCAGGCTGGCGAGATCATCGACGAGGTCGGTCGCCAGAGGGTGATCCGGGTCGAGGACCTACCGGCGCAGGCGAGGGGGCTGGTCGACCGTGGAATCTGGGTCGAGAAGTTCCCGCCGACCCGGACCCGGCCACCGGTGTCCGAGGCGGACCGCGAGACGTTATCCCGGATTGACGACCTCGACACGCTCGTCGACGATGTCTCGACGGGTGAGCTGGAACAAACGATCCGGGATCTCCAGGCTCAAAGCTCGAACGACGGGAGCGGCATCGGGACTCGCCAGTACACGACGACCGGGAACGTCATGGCCGGCGAGTACCTGTATCGCCGCTTTGCCGAGATGGGGATCAATGTCTGGTTCGAGGATTTCGTCACCGATGATGGCCTGCTATCGCTCAACGTGGTGGCGGAGTTGCCCGGGGACGATCCCGCCGAAGCCTATCTGATCCTGGGCCACTATGATTCCATCAACGACGACGCGGCCGACCAAAGCGAGGCACCCGGCGCGGACGACAACGCTACCGGTATCGCCGCCATGCTGGAGATCGCCCGGGTCCTGAGCCAGCATCGCTTGGCGCATCCCGTCCGCTTCTTCGCGACAAATGTCGAAGAAGTGGGCCTGCAGGGGGTGGAAGCCTTCGCGGCCCGGCTCGCGGAGGACGGGGTGGTGATCGCCGGGGCCTACAACATCGACGCGGTCGGGTCTGCCGCCCACGGGACGCAGTTGGTCCTCAACGGTGACGCGGCGTCGGTCTGGCTCCAGGATATCCTGATCGATATGAACGATCGCTACGGTCTCGGCCAGGCACTCCTGGTGCGCCAGAATCCGGTGATCGTCGCCGACGATAACTACCTGCGTGATGCCGGCGTGCCGACCATCCTGGTGGCGAGAGAGCTGTTTGGGTGGTCCTCGATCCTCCACACGCGGGGTGACACGATCGAGACGATTGACCTCGAAAACGTCCAGGACGCGACGACGCTCGTACTCCTCGGTGTGGCCGCGCTCGCCCAGGACGCCTGAGCGGCGGTCACGGTCGGGACCGGCGACACCGGTCCGAGAGGAGAGGGACGATGAGCGACGAGATAGGTGGTCTGGCGAACCCGCACCTCGGGGGCCTTGGGGCGATCGGGCAGGTCCTGCTGGTGTTCGCACTGGCCGGTGCCATCCTCACCGGCTGGCCGGCGACCGATGTGATGGGGCAGGACACTGAGCCCACCGGGACAGTCCACACCGGTACACCCGCAACCGGAGCCGCCGCCATCTGCGCGGGCGTCGTCGACGAGGCCCTGGCCACGCCGGGTTCACCGGACGATCACGACCACGCGGGGGAGATGGGGTCGGACGGCGCCCCCATGGTCCTGGCTCCCTTCGACCTGCTCTTCCTGGACGTGATGGTTGCTCGGGACGCGGGCACGGCGACGATCGGTCGGCTGATCGCCGCACGGGCGACTGATCCGCGGGTACGCGACCTGGGGCAGTCACTTGCGGAGGGTGGAGACGCCAACGTCGCTGCCCTGGATGCCTGGCGAGACACGTGGTACCCCTCGGCGCCGGAGGTTAATGATTTGCAACTGGTGCAACTCGTGGACGAGGCGGAGGCCGGTGCCGGGGCGCCGGCCGACGGCGGGATGGGCGGCGGTGATCCGGCGGTGCCGGAGGACGACCTGCTGACGCTGTGCGGGGCCACCGACGGGTTCGATGCCGTGGCCCTCCAGGTCGTGGCGGCCCGGATCGAGACGGACGTGGCGCTGGCCGGAATCGCCTTCGGACGCGCCGAACACGTCGAACTGCTCGGCTTTGCCCGGTCCCGCGGCGAATCCGGACTAGAGGAACTGACGAGGATCGCCGACCTCGCCCTCGGCGTCACGGCCGCGACGCCGCCGGCCTGACGAATGGTCCCCGTCGGGCGATCATAGGGGCGGACTAGCGAGGCGTACGTAGCGCTCGACGCTGGCCCGGTTGCGAGGGTCGTCGTGCAGGCCGAGCAAGGTCAGAAGGTCGTCGCCGGTCGCCCCGGCCTTGGCCCGCTCGACGGCGAAGGTGTGCCGAAGGGTGGCCGGGGTCACCGTCTTGGCGATCCCGGCCGCCCGGCGGACCCGTTCGACCATCAGGTTGATCGCCGGGGGCCCATGCGGGATGACCGGGTCACCCGGGTCGTCGGGCGTGGGCATCCGGTCGAGGACATCGGCAAACTCGGCGTCGGCGGCGATCTTCCGCTCTTTTCCTTGCCTGGCCCGTTCTGGATAGAAGATATGGACGATGGGTCGGGCGGGGTCGGTCCGCTCGATGTGGTCGTGACGGAGTGCGAGGACTTCCGCCCGGGTCAGCCCGAGGCGAAGCATCAGCCAGACCGCGGGTAGGGCCCATGGCGTGTCTTCCGCAGCTGCGGCGAGCATGGCGTCCTGTTCCGGGGGGAACAGTGGCACGATGCCCTTCAGTTCGATGCGGTGGGGGAAGAAACCCTCGCAGGGGTCCGCGTCGATCACCCGCGCGTCCGCGACGAGGAAGCGAAAGAATCGGCGTAGCGAGGTCAGGCGCCGCTTTCGGGTCGATTGGGTCCGGGCGTCCGCCAGGAAGGCGGCAACGTGGGCGCGAGTGATGCGCCCGACGGGAATCGGACCGATCGTCTTCTCCAACTCGACGAGGTCGTAGCAGTAGGACTCGATCGTATTGCGGGGGCGATGGGCCTGCTCGAGTTCGATCCGGAACCAGGCCCGCCCGATCGGCAGCCGGGACGACGGCGCAAGGGGGGCCAAGCCGTTGAGGACCGGCCCGAAGGACCCGCGTGGCCCCGGGACGAAGAGCGAGAGCTGGTCGGGTTTCGCCCGCGCGGCGTCGCGCTCCAGCCGCCCGGCCGCCCGTACCGACGCCGGGTCCGGCTTAGCGTCACCATCGCCGGGTGCACGCCGCGCGCGTCCCCGGCGAGCGATGTCCGAAGAGGGAACCGGATCCGATGAACTGATTGAACGACCCATGGGCACCCCCGAGCGACATATCCCTACCAAATTACCGTAGTGCATTTGTTCTGTGTGGTCAAGACTCTAGCGGCCGAACGGCACAGAACGCACACGACCCATGGACGGCCGCGCCCTACGTGGCGTTGAACGCGGGCCAGAGCGACCTAGACCGAAATAGCAGCGATCCGGGTCACCGTGTGAGAGGAACCCATGTGTGCCGGCAGACGGGTGGCTGGCTGAACTCCCGCGATCCCCTGAGAAGGTTGGCAGTGCCCCGCAGAATGGTGGAGTTTGAGGGTTGATATTCGATGTCTACGCGCCGCCGTCGATCGCGGCGGTGGTGTCAGTAGCGCTGGTCAGGTTGAGTTGGGTTGTGGGTGGGCGGCACCAGATTGGGCATGAGGTCGCGTCAAGCGTCGCCCGAGGCCGAGCCGTCGACAGCCACCATCACCGTTGTTATACGGCGCGTCGTCCCTGGCGTACCAGCGTGGGGTGCGAGTCCCATGCTGATGTCGGCGGACATCCAGCGCTTGCTGACGGGAAACCGCCAAGAGTGGAGCTCAGCCGAACGCGAGCTCATGCCCCACTGACGATCACCATTTCGTTGCCTTCGGGGTCGGCGACCCGCCAGCGATCCTCCGACTCGTCAAGGAGCCGCCCACCGGCTGCGAGGGTCGCGGCGAGGCGCGTCTGCGCGAGGTCCGACGGCA
>CADCWH010000149.1 GCA_902806395.1 uncultured Thermomicrobiales bacterium
CGTCCGTCGGGTGCATCTCATAGTCGAAGTCGTGGACCAACCCGACCAATCCCCAAGCGTCTTCGTCTTCTCCCCCGGCCCGGGCGTAGGCCCGCATCGCCGTCTCGACGGCCAGGCAGTGGCGCCTCAGGCTCTCGCTCTGGACGTGCTCGGTGACCAGGGCCCACGCGGCCCCGCGGTCCGGAAAGTCGGCTGTCTGCATCGTGTCTCGCTCCCTGCGTATGGATCGTCGGTGCCGCGACTCCGTGTGGCCACCGCCTTCAGATGATCAGCATGGCGTCCCCGAACGACAGGAACCGGTAACGCTGGTCGATCGCGTGCCGGTACGCGGTCCGGATCGACTCGACCGAGGCGAAGGCGCTGACCATCACCATCAGGGTCGTCTGCGGGACATGGAAATTGGTCAGCATGGCATCGACGACCCGCCAGTCGTGCCCAGGCCGGATGAACAGGTCGGTCCAGCCCACGAGGTCGCCCAACCTGCCGTCATGGCCCATCGGCTCACCGCCGAGCCGTCCCGCCCCCATGCTCTCCAGCGACCGGGCACTGGTCGTTCCCACGGCCACCACCCGTCCGCCCGTTTCCCTCGTCTTGGCGATCGCATCCCGGGTGGCCGCCGGAATCCGGACGTACTCGCGGTGCATCCGGTGGTCGTCCAGCCGGTCCACGGTCGGCGTGCGGAACGTATCCAGCCCGACGTGCAGCGTCAACTCGGCCCAGCCGACCCCGGCCCTGACTAACCGCTCCCGCAACCCGGAAGTGACGTGGAGTCCGGCGGTCGGTGCCGCGGCAGATCCCTCGATGGTCGCGTAGGTGGTCTGATAACGCCCGGGATCCACCGGGTCACCGTGGATGTACGGCGGCAACGGCAGCGCACCGTATGGTTCCAAACCCTCCCGGTCCAGGTCGACCGAGGAGACGGTGATCTCCCCGCCGCTCGATGTCTCCTCGACGATCACGCTGGCGGGCGCCAAGCCAGTGTCCTGTGCCGCGTCGACCTCGACCACCGTTCCCGGCCGCAACTTTTTGGCCGGTCGGGCAAGGGCTCTCCACAGCGGACCCTCGCGATTGAGCAACAGGACCTCCACCGCCGCTCCCGTATCCCGCTTTCTCCCCCGCAGGCGCGCCGGGATCACCCGGGTGTTGTTGACGACCATCAGGTCGCCGGCTCGCAACCACCGCGCCAACTCGGCCACCGAACTGTCGGCCAAGCCGCCGGACGCGCGGTCTACCACCAGCAGCCGCGCCGCGTCCCGCGGCTCGGTCGGGACCTGGGCTATGAGCTCTGGCGGCAATGGATAATCGTACGCCGAGAATGCGTCCTCACTCACAAATCAAGATCCGTCGTCATCGGCGCGCGGTTCCCCGCTCACCCCGAGCGACAGTTGACGGGAGCCCGAGACGGACCGGACGTCGATCCCCAGGTGCTCGAAGGCCCTAGCCGTAGCAATCCGGCCGCGAGGCGTCCTCTGCAGGAAGCCGAGCTGGATCAGGTAGGGCTCGTAGACATCCATGATCGTGTCGGTCTCCTCGCTGGTCGCCGCGGCGAGGGTGTCGATGCCGACGGGACCACCGTCGAACTTCTCGACGATCGTCGAGAGGATGCGACGGTCGGTCGCGTCGAGGCCAAGCGGGTCCACGTCTAACATCGCCAGTGCCTGGTCGGCGAGGTCCGCCGTGATCTCGCCGGTCCCGCGGACCTCCGCATAGTCGCGGACCCGCTTCAGCAGCCGATTCGCGACCCGCGGCGTACCGCGAGAGCGTCGGGCGATCGCCACCGCGCCCTCCGCGTCGAGCGGCACCCCGAGGATGACGGCCGACCGGACGATGATCTCCCGCATCGCGGCCTGGTCGTAGAACTCCAACCGCAGCACCGTCCCGAACCGGTCCCTCAGCGGACCGGTCAGCAGGGCCAATCTGGTCGTCGCCCCGGCGAGGGTGAAACGGGGCAAATTGATCCGCATCGTCCGGGCGGCCGGTCCCTTGCCGATGACGATGTCGACGGCGTTGTCCTCCATCGCCGGATACAGGACCTCCTCGACGGCCCGGTTGAGGCGGTGGATCTCATCGATGAAGAGCACGTCGCCCGGCTGCAGGTTGGTCAGGATCGACACCAAATCGCCGGCACGCTCGATCGCCGGACCGGAGGTGATCCGGAGGCTGACCCCCATCTCGGCCGCCACGATGGAAGCCAAGGTCGTTTTGCCCAGGCCGGGCGGACCATACAGCAGGACGTGATCGAGAGGCTCACCACGCGCCTTGGCTGCCCGGATGAAGATGTCGAGGCTGGCCTTGGCCCGGTCCTGTCCGATGTATTCAGTCAAGCGCCTAGGCCGCAGGCTTTTCTCGGCGACCTCCTCTTCGGCCGTTCGGGGGCGCGCCGAGACGACGCGTTCGGACGCAGGGTCGTCTCCCGTGGTGCTGGGCCGGAAGCCGCGCGGTCTGTCCATGATTACAGTGTACCAGTCACCGAACGGGTGTTCGAAAGGCCACCGTCACGCCTCGTCGACCAGCATGTTCGGGATGCCATCCTCGATCGGGTAGATCCTGCCGCAGATCTGACAGGTCAGTGTCGCCCCATCGAGACTCAGATCACCCTTGTCGATCGGGCAAACCAGAATCGCCAACAATGCCGGATCGATCTCAGTCATCGTCGCGTCAGACCCGCTCATACGTCACTCTCCCCGCGTGTAGGCGACCTGTCACCACCCTCACGAATCCCCACTTCAGCCTAACGCTCGGCTTCTCCAAACGACGCCGTGGTCAGGCAGCGATGGGGCTGGCAACCGGCGTGCCGAGCAGTTCGGCCAACCGGGTCGCCGCCTGTTCCGCGGTGAAGGAGTCACCGCCCTCGGACACAGCCGCTTGGTATTCCGCAATCGCCTCATCCTGGTGCGGCGGTACCGCCTGCTCGGCTAGTCGGCCGAGTTCGAGGTGGGCGATGGCCCGGTCCGACGCCAGGGGCGCGATCTCGATCACCCGCTGGAACTGGAGCTTCGCGTCGGCCGGGCGTTCGTTGGACGCCAACTGTCGCCCGAAGTTGATACGCACGGCAGTATCGTTCGGGTTGAGGGCAAGAGCCTGCTCGTACCAGCGGGTCGCCTCGGCGATCTGTCCATCACTCGCCAGCAGGCTCGCGAGAAGGCCCATCGCGCCGGTGTCGTTCGGGTCGACCGCCAGGCGGTCCCGTTGTTCCTGGATCAGATCGTCGGTGATGTCGGCTTCGTTGTCGACGACATCGTTCGATGGACCCCAGATCGTGTCGAAGGCGACGGTCCCGATGGTGCTTGCCAGCAGCGAGCAGACGACCAGGGCGGCGAACACTCCCGCCACCATCTGGCTCGGCGACAGCCGGAGGAACCGGCGGATGAACGTCGGCTGCATCGGCGCGAGCCGTCGTCGTGCCGGCGCGGACGCGCGGGTCGGACCCGCCGGTCGGGGAGACCTAGACTGACGAGCCGGGCGATTCGGCCCGGTGGGGCGTCGTCGAGAACTCACGTCACCTCCACGGGACGCCCCCTGATCATCCCCCTTGCCGAGCCGGGAGGACGAGGCAGTGGGGCGTCCGGACGGAACACATTGGTGCCCCGAACAGTAGCACATGCGCCCTGGCGGGACCCCGCCGTTTCCCCCGCCGCAAGGGGCGAACGCCGCCGATTCGTCAGATGCTCTACGTCGAGTTGGCGGGGCGTCAACGTTGCCCGGGCTCAGGTCGCATGGTAGAATGGCGGCGTTCCAGCGGCGGGTCATCGTCCTCGGCCGGCCTAGCTCAGTTGGTAGAGCAGCTGTTTCGTAAACAGCAGGTCGTCGGTTCGAGTCCGACGGTCGGCTCCCGGCCGCCGGGACCTAAACGAATAGGCCGAAGTGGCGAAAAGGCAGACGCGCTACGTTCAGGGCGTAGTGGGGGTAACCCCGTGGGAGTTCAAATCTCCCCTTCGGCACCCTGCTCCCGCATCTCACCCACTGGGTGAGATCGATGCCCACCGCCCACACGGTGGGCATCCGGCTGGAAAGCGGGTACATTGACAATTGAGGACGGTGGGGACGCGCGATCGCTGGGCCGCTGCGGCGGGCCAGAGGAAAGTCCGGGCCGCACAGAGCAAGGGTGCCCGGTGAAAGCCGGGGAGGTGTCCCGGGAGGGACATCGACAGTCCAGATCGGCGCGCGAGAGCGCGAGAGCAACAGCAACCACTGCCGGCGGCCCTCGGGTCAGTCGGACTGAAAAGGGCAATCCTCCCCGCGGCAATCTCCGATTCGGCCGTTATCAGGTGGCTCGCCGAGGCCGGAAGTCGAGAGCCGTCACACAGGCGACGAGTGACCGGTCCCCAAGGGGGCCGAGAGAGATGATCGCGGCAACAGAACCCGGCTTACCAACCCCCACCGCCCTCACCCACCCCACGCGCCATCGCGTATGGTGCCTTTAGCTCAATCGGCAGAGCGCCGGTCTGTGGATCCGGAGGTCACGGGTTCGATCCCCGTAAGGCACCCCACTGAAAAGCCCATGGATATGGGCGAAACGACGCCCGGCGAGCAATTCCCGCCGGGTGTCGCCGCGGTTTGACCGCATCTTTGA
>CADCWH010000150.1 GCA_902806395.1 uncultured Thermomicrobiales bacterium
GAGGAGAATTGGCGGCGATGATCGTGGTCGACGCGGTCGTGCGGCTCGTCCCCGGGGTCATCGACGCTGGGTCGACCGAGGAGGAGTCTTTCGACGATGACCTCCTCGAATACCCCCACTACACCAGACCCGCATCATTCCGGGGGCACGACATCCCGCCAGTCCTCCTCAGCGGCCACCACGCCGAAATCGCAGCCTGGCGGCGGCGGCAGTCCCTCGAACGAACCGCGCAACGGAGACCGGACCTCCTCCGCGGGCGAGGCGGCGGTGCCTGATCCAGTCCTGACCCTGCGCCGGTAGTAACGCGGACCAGTCCGGCGGCAATGACGCGATCATTGAGAACCCGGCCGGCATGCGTGAGCCAGCTATTTGGACACGTCGGAACGGTCATCGCTCGGTCTCAGGGGGGTCAGTCGGTACGAATACCCTAGCCGCACCCCTTTGGTCGGGCTATCCCCACTGGTAATCTGGAGGCACCGGTAGTCGGTGGCGGCGCAGCTGAGCATCGAGGAGAACACGGGCCCATGGCAACCAATCTGATGGAGCGAGTCGCGGCCCTCGCGGTAGCGAAAGAGCCCCAGTCGGTCGAGCAGACCGGGTTGGACTTGGCTTCGATCGCCGATCTCGCGCTTAAGGTGATCTACTTCAAACACCAGGTGATGGGCCAGTCGATCAGCGACGAGCTCTGCCTCCCCTTCTACAATATCGTGGACAAGGTCCTCGCCTCCCTGAAGCGAGAGGAATTGATCGAGGTCGCCGGGAGCCAGGGGTTCGGCGAACAGGCCTATCAGTACACGATTACCCCGAAGGGCGTGGTCCGAGTGCACCAGATCCTCGAGCGGACCACCTATGTTGGCCCGGCGCCGGTAACACTCGAGCAGTACACGACGGTGATCAATCACCAGGCGATCGCCGATCTCCGAGTCAGCCCGGAGATGGTCCGTGAGGCAATGGCCGACCTGGTCCTAGACGACCTGCTGCTCGACTCGTTGGGCCAAGCGGTCAACACCGGCCGGTCGTTGTTCTTATTCGGCCCTCCGGGCAACGGCAAGACGGTCCTCGCCGAGCACATCATCCCGCTGCTGGGCGGCAACGTCCTGATCCCGCACGCGTTTACGGTGGACGGGCAGATCATCAAGGTCCTCGACCTCCATAACCACCAACCCGTGCCGCTGCCCGCTGGGCGTCAGGATTGGGACCGCCGTTTCGTGCTCTGCCGGCGCCCCGCCCTCGTCACCGGTGGGGAGCTGACACTGGACCTCTTGGACTTGGTCTACGATTCGACGGCCAAGATCTATGAGGCGCCACTCCAGGTGAAGGCCAACGGCGGGATGTTCCTGATCGACGACTTCGGCCGCCAGCAGGTCCAACCTCGTCAGCTCCTCAACCGATGGATCGTGCCGCTGGAGAAGCGGGTCGACTACATGACCCTCCACACCGGCAAGAAGATCGAGATACCGTTCGACCAGTTGATCGTCTTCTCGACCAACTTGGCGCCGAAGGATCTGGTCGACGAGGCATTCCTGCGGCGGATCCAGAACAAGGTCCACATCGGTAATCCCACCGTGGAGACGTACCGAGAAATCTTCCGACGCCAGTGCGAGGCGTTGGAGATCCCGTTCGATCAGAATGGACTCGTCTATCTGCTGCGCGAATATTATGTAAAGCCCAAGCGGGAACTTCGGTCGGTGCACCCGCGGGACATCCTGCGGATTCTGATCGGGATCGCCCGGTACAAGGACATCCCACCGCGTCTCACGCCGGACTTGCTGGACCGCGCCTGTTACACCTATTTCGTCGAGATGTAGGGTCGGGCGGCGGCGCACCGGAAGGAGGACCCTTTGGCGTCAGCCGGGGGTCCTTCCCCTGTCGGGATCCCGGTCCGTCAGTCCGGGGATCGTGGGCGGCCCGCTGCTTGGAGTATCGGTAACGGCGTGCCACACGCGGAGGCTGTGCAGGTCACGCTCGGCGACGTGACGCAGGTAGGATGAAGCGAACGCCTCTAGCTCCTCCCGCAGCGTCTCGGGGACTCTCAATCGGACGGCGGCGGCCAGGCCATGCCGGTCAAGCGTGCGCAGGTACTTCTGGGCATTGACGGACAGCCTCGGGCCACTGCTGGTCCCATGCCGGCAGACAGGGCAGAGGAATCCTCCCCTGCTGGCGACGAATGGATTCGGCTCCGCCTCGAGGTCACGCTGGCACTCGACGCACCGGTACAGCTCGGGGCGATATCCAAGCATGGTCATGGCCGCCAGTTCGAAGTGCCGGGTCACGGCGAAGGGGTCGACCCCCTCGTCGAGCAGGGCTAACGACTTCACCAGCAGGTGATAAGCCGCGGCGTTCTCCTGCCGCTCCTCGGTCAGGCGGAGGATGACCTCCGCCATGTGCGAGGCGTGTCCGAATGCGGTCAGATCGGTCCGCAGGGACAAGTGGGGAGCGATGGTCTCGGCCCCGGTGACGACATCCAATTCCCGTCCCCGCGAGAGGTGGAGCCGGGCATGGGTGAAGTATTCGAGGTGGGGTCCGAGGCGACTCGTCGGTCGCCTGGCGCCCTTGGCGATGACGCGGTACTTACCGTGGGCCGGCGTGAATACGGTCAGGATTCGATCGGCCTCATTGAGCGCCATACGTGACAGCACGATCGCCTCGGTCTGATACAACCGTGCGGGACGTTCGGGGGTTCGGATCGGGGTCGGGGCGATCGGGGGCTCGTGCATGGGCCTCGGGGGAGAAGGACTCGGATCAAGGGCGGTCAGGCCCGGGTGCCGGACTGATTGACGCGCCAATCAGGGGAATGATACCGTGACCCCATGCCCACCGACGTGTCGTTGGTCGCCGCATTCGCCGCTGGCGTGTTCTCGTTCACCTCGCCTTGCGTCCTGCCCCTGGTACCGATCTTCCTCGCGCACTTGGCAGGGGTCACGGTCGGTGAGCGTTCGGCCCGGGCGCGACGTGCCCTGGTGCTCAATGCCCTGGCCTACGTAGCAGGGTTCTCCGTCGTCTTCATCCTCCTGGGATTAGCATTTGGGGCGGCCAGTTCGCTCGGCGCCACGGCGTCTCTGCTGGCCGCCAACCGTGGCTGGCTCGTCCGCCTCGGTGGCGTGCTGTTGATCTTGATCGGATTGAATCAGCTGGGGGTCGTCAGTCTGCCGTTCCTGGCCCGTGAGCGACGACCAGGCAGTGCGACCGCCCACACCGGCACGGTCGCCTCATCGTTCGTGATCGGTGTCACCTTCGGTGCGGGGTGGTCTCCGTGCGTCGGGCCAATCCTGGGGCTCATCCTCACCATGGCCCTGAGCGAGGCGGACACGGCCCGGGC
>CADCWH010000151.1 GCA_902806395.1 uncultured Thermomicrobiales bacterium
ACGTTCCCATCCGGGTCTCGTATCACTCGACGGGCACTATCCATGAGCGTCCCAAACCCGTCGAGACCGGTGTGGAGGGCCAGCTAAAAACGGCCGTCGCCATCTCCGCTGGAGATGGCGACGGCATCAACGTGAAGCGATGTGGACCGTGATCACCCTAGCGCGGCGTCGGCACCGTCCCGCTTGCCACATGTTCCGAACTCGTCGACGTGATGGGCTGGGGCATCCCGGCGGCGGTGGGCCGTGACGGTGGAGCCTGGTCACCCGCCGGCTTGATCTTGTCGGCCAGTTCGGGGAAGGCCTCGCCCACCACCGAGCGGACGCGTTCGGTCACCATCCCCATCACCGCGCCCATGGCGGTCGAGAGCGTGTCCTCCAACCCGGAATCCTTGACCGCACCGCGGATGCCGCTGGCCTGGCCAGCCGACTGCGCTCCGGTCGCGCGATCACCCGATTGCGAATAGCTCTGACCGTGGTCGTCACCGTCGCCGGTGATCTTGCCGAGCAGGAAGCCACCGGCGATCGCCACGCCAAGGGCCGCGAGTGGCCGCTCTTCGATCTGCTTCGAGAAATCGAAGCTCTCCTTCAACTTGACGACCGTCTCGTCCACGGTGTCCTTCGCCTGCTGGACCGTGCCGTCGACCGTTTCCTTCACCTGCTGGACCGACCCCTCGACCTTCGCCTCGATGGCGCTGATCTTCTGGCCCGCGTCCTCGCGCTTACCGTCTATCTCTTGACGGAGCTGATCTGCTGTTTGGCCCATTCCTGGTCCTCCTTTAACGTCTCGACGGTCTGCTCTGGCTTCAGAGAGGTGGCGCTCAGCCGCTTCTTCCCGGCCATGGCGGCAATGACCGCGATCAAGGCCAGGGCCGCGCCGACGATCGCCGCCGCGAGCCACCCTTGGACCCATTTGTCCAAGAGGAAGGTGACCGCCAGCATCAGGAAGATGAACGCGACCAGGCCGACCACTGCCGCGGCGGCGATCATGCCGATCGCCTTACCCATCCCGGTCGCGTCTTCCTTGAGTTCGGTCTTGGCGAGTTGGACTTCGGCCCGCAAGAGATCCTGCAGGTCCTTGATCACGTCGGCGATCATCGCCCCATAGCCCTCAGTTGGGCCGCTCGTCGTCTCTCGCACCACCGGGTCGCCCGTGGTCCGAGCGTGTTGGTTCGTGTCCATGGCTTCTCCGCTCTCCGCCCGGCGTTACCGAGTGGCCCTCGACAGGAGGAACCCGATGCCGAGTGCCACCACCATCGACTCGACCGGCTTCCGCCGCACGAGCGCCTCCAGATCAGCCATGAACTGATCGCTGTCCTTGTCCTTCAGGTAGCCCGCCGCCAGGTCAAGCTTGTCGGCGGTCGCGGTCGCGACCGACTGCATGCTGCCCTGGGCGCCCATCTCTTCGCTCTTGGTGCGTAGGAGGTCAGCCGCCTTATCGAGGCCACCGGCGGTCTTCTCGATCCCCGTGTCGACTCCCGTGGAGGCTTTATCGGCGAGCTGTCCCGCCTTCTCCTTGGTCGCGTCGACCGCTGCGGTCGCACCCCCCGTCTGCCCCGACATCGAGGAGGAATCCTGCTGGTCTCCCTGATCCGACATCGAGGGCGGATCCTGCTGCCCAGTCTGCCCAGTCTCGCCTATAACCCATGCGTCATCCTGCCCCGCCAGGGGGTCAGTTGGCGCCATCGGTGGACGCATCGCCCCACCTTGCATCCCGTGATCACTCATCCCGGTATTCCTTTCCCACACTCGGTCGTGCGGCGAAAATGGTCGTGTGCCCAGCTAGGGCATGCTCCGCGTCGACGGGCCGCGCCCTCCGGTCACCAAGCACCTCGTCCAGAGTGCCAAGCTCGGCATCATTACCCACGAAGGACAGCGATCGTGCCGTTCACTGCCTGGACGCGACCGGCACCGTCACCGCGTTGTACCCCGCGCTGTTAATGGCTCTAGCGGGCTATCAGCGGATCGACGGTGGTGGACTCCGCGGCCCCGGACTTGGTGCGATCCATGCCCTGCTGCCGCCGCCTCATGACGACGGAGTTTTCCGCCATCCTGGTCCGGACTATGCAGGACGTATGCCAGATGTCCGCCCGGAACGCCGTTGGCCGCTGCCACGGGCCCGAGCCGCATTGGGGCGCGCCTGGGGGAGAGCGGTCGGCGGCGATCCGTGGTCGCCCCGATGCCACCCTCGCCTGCGCCTCGGCTCGACCCACCCCGGCCGCCAGCGCAGCTCCGATTGCCAGCGGTCATACGACCCGGGGCACCCATGGTTTCGGTGGCGTCCGGCTCCTGTCACCCGCCCCGGTCCAGCGATGTGTGCGTGGCATCGGACAGGGACGGCATCTGATGGTGATCTGCCGAATCCCATCCCGCTTCAATGTGACCGTGATTCCCGGTGGCCCGTGATGCCTCGGGACCAGATGACGAGGCGCACGCGGGAACACCCCGGCTGACAGTGTCAGCCGGGGTGTTCCCACCCTCGACGAGGGACGACGTGATCCTATCCGCTCCGCTTCAGGCGGCCGGTCCGCTTCGCGAAGCGCTCCCCCGCCTCGAAGATCTTGATCCCGGCCGGGACCGAGACCAGGCCGATCAGCAGCAGCGGCCAGACGTTGTGCCACTGGCTGCCGAAGCTGGCGCCTTCCTCGAGCGCGGCCCGGATGCCGAGCAACGCGTAGTAGGCCGGGGAGAACCGAGCCAGGACCTGCATCCACCCCGGCAGGACGTCGACCTGGTAGTAGACGCCGGAGATCAGCAGCAGGAACGAGGCGAAGATGAAGGTCACCTGGGCCCCCTTCTCCGGCGAGAGCAGCGGCATCACCGACCCCACCATCCCGAACCCGACCAGTGAGACACTGGCGATCGCCAGGATCGCCAGCGCGGCCGGGTAGTTGGCATCCCCCAGGCTCAGGTCGAAGAACAGCGAGATCGCCCCGAGCATCACGACCATCCGCAGGATGCCGTAGACCACCGCGTAGATGCTGGTCCCGATCAGGTGCGTCGCCCGGCTGACGGGAGACATGAAGGTGTACTCGATCGTCCCCTCCCACCGTTCCCACATCACCGTCTCGGCCAGGATGTCGAACAGCATCGAGAGGTAGCTCCAGAGGAGCGCCCCGATCAGGAGGAAGGTGGTCAGGCGGGCCACCTCCTCCGGGTCCCGCCCGGTGCCGGCCCCGAGGCCGATATAGCCGATGCTGAGCGTGTTGGCGGTGGTGTAGACCAGCCAGACCAACTCCCACCAGAAATACCGTTTGGTCAGGAAGTAGTTCCGCTGGACGAACCCCCAGACGGCGATCAGCTCCATGATCCAGAGGGGGCGCTTCCCCCCCATCGCGATCGGTGTCTGCATCATCTCACCCCCGCGTGCTCGGCTTCCGCCGTCGCCCCGCTCGTCACGACCTCGTGGGTCAGGTCGCCGTGGCCGTTGGCCGCACCGTCTCGCCGGGCCCCGTCCGGGGCGAGCCCGTCCGGCCCGGCGACGACGGTGCCGTTGCCGGGGGCGTGACCCTCGGCCAGCCCGCCAGCCGCGGCGGCCCGCTCCCGCTCCTTGCGGCCCTCCTCGTCCTCGGCTTCCTCGAACGACTTGCCGGTCGCCGCCATGAACACCTGCTCCAGGGTCGGCAGCTGGTCGTCGGTCTGGTAGCGGCGCTTGAGGGCCTCCGGTTGGTCCATCTCGATGATCTGGCCGTCGAGCATGATCCCGACCCGGTCGCAGAGGTCCTCGGCCTCGGCCATGTCGTGGGTGCAGAGCAGCACCGACGAGTCGTGCGCGCCGTGGATCTGGCGGATGAACGCCTGGACCTCCTTCTTGCTGCGCGGGTCGAGGCCGGTGGTCGGCTCGTCGAGCAGCATCAGCATCGGGCTGGTCAGCAGCGCCCGGGCCAGGGCGATCTTCTGCTGCATCCCCCGGGATAGGTTCTCCATCGGCTCCCCGGCCCGGGCGTAGTCGAACCCGATGTTGCTCAAGATCTCCTTGATCCGGGGGCGAGCCTCGCCGCCGGTCATGCCGTACAGCTTCGAGCCGTAGAGCAAGTTCTCCATCGCCGACATCTTCTTGAAGAAGCTGGCCTCGACGCTGACCCGGTTCATGGTCCGCTGGACGGCCTTCTGGTGCTTCAGGGCATCCACGCCAAAGACCTCGATGGTGCCCGCGTCGGGCAAGATCAGGGTCGAGATGACCCGGACCAAGGTGCTCTTGCCGCTGCCGTTCGGCCCCAGGATGCCGACGATCTCACCCCGGCCGACCGTCAGGGAGACCCCGTCGAGGGCCTTTGCCTGGCCCGTCCCATCCTTGCGCTCGGCCTTGCTCTTCTTGAACGCCTTGACGACGCTATGGATCTCTAGCGCGTGCGATGCGGTCGCCATCTCTCTATCCCCTCGTGCGTCTGTCGATCTCGACTGCTGTTCGCTGGCCAGAACGGCCATCTCGTCTCCCCCTCCCACTCCCGGCGGCCTCCGGCCGCGTCCGACCGCCACCGCGTCCCGGTGCTCGTCCACCGATAGCCTGATCCCGCGGAGCGTCAATCGGGTTCACCATGGTGTGTTGCCCTCCCGGCCCGCGTCCCGGGCATACGAAAACCCCCCGGTGGATGTCGATCCGGGGGGTGTGCCGCTGCGCTGGGTTGGTGTCGTGGACTGGCTAGTCTCGCCATCTCTCACGCGCCGACCATGGCAACTGGGCACACGTCTCCCCCAGGGGCACCGTCATGGGCGCCACGCTGAAGAACACGAGACCCGCCGTAGCCATCATCGACTCCTCACTCACCTGTGGTCGTGACATGGTCATGACCCGTCCGGCTCATTCCGGCATCCCTACCCTATCCCACGACCCGGTCCCTGTCAACTGCGGTTCCCCGGTCGCCGGGCTCGGGGTGAACCGGCCGGACGACCACGGCGGCGCGCGGGTGGTTTCGTCGGATCGTTCGTTCCCCGCACGGCGGAGATCTCTCCGTCCGCGCCAGAAAGCTCCGGGTCCGAGTCGGGGTCGGCGTCCGTCTCTGCGTCGCCGGGCAGGGGGAGAGCCCAGGAGGTGATCGGCTTGATGACCCAGGGCATCATGAACGTCTCGGTCGAGCGGATGCCGTCGATCGGGGCTAGGCGCTTGGCCAGGAAGTCGACGAGGTCCCCCTGCGAGGGCACCACGATCTGGATCATCACGTCGAAGTTGCCGGTCAAGAAGACGGCGTAGGTGACCTCGGGCATCTCCCGCAAGGCATCGGCGATGGCGTCCAACCGGCGGAGCTCGACCTTGAGGCCGACCATCGCCTGGAACTCGTAACCCAACTTGGTAGGGTCGGCGATCACGGCGAAGTCGATCAGGCCCTCTGCCTGGAGGCGGTCCAGACGGCGGCGGACCGTGGACTCGGGGATGTTGGCCAAGCGACTCAGCTCGGCATAGGAACTCCGGGCGTCCCGTTGCAGGAGCCGGATGATCGTCCGGTCGATCCGTGTCAATGGGCGGGCCATGGTCATCTGTCCTCCCTGCGCGCTGCCCGGTGTCGCCCTCTTTCGACCGTGGCGCCGCCCGGCATCGCTCGGTCCCACGTCGATCCTCAGGACCTATCGGCGTCATCGCTGGCGGATCGGACCAGGCGTCCGTTCCGGCTCCGTGACCCGGTATCGCGTCCGGGTATACCCTGATGGGCGCATGTGCCGGTCCACCGTGCCCGGCGCGTGAGGCACAGAGGATCGCCCCTCCTGTCTCGTGGTCACCCCTCCCACCTCCTCCGCTTGACAAGAGCCGTGCCGTCACCGGACCGGCCGGCCGCGACGGGAGGGGTTGTCGACCCGCACAACGTCGCGTCACCCGCTG
>CADCWH010000152.1 GCA_902806395.1 uncultured Thermomicrobiales bacterium
CCCCGGCCGAGCCGGACCCCGCCGTAGCGCTGGTAACCCCGGTCGAACACCTCGCCGTAGCGACCGTTGGCGGGGATCAACTCAGCGGTCACGACCGGCGCGCCGGGCAGATCACCGCGCTGCATGGTCACGCTCGCGACTATCACCGACCACGACCGGCACGGCGCCCGGCCCCGCCGCCACGCCGTTGCTCAACTGGCCGATGTACAGGTCCTCCAAGGAACTGGACCGCGTCCTTAGCATCCGCAGTGGCAGGCCGAGTTCGGCGATCGAGTCCCGGATCGCGTCGTAGGCTGCGTCAGTCTCGGGCGACACCACGATGTCCTGGCCCGACTCCCCCACTCCAGCCCGGGCCGCGAAGCCCCGCCGCTCGAGCCGGTCGACGACCGCGGCTGGGTCACCGTCGACGCGAAACAGGATGTCGCCCTCGGATTCCCCGGTGCCGCGCAGGGTCCGCGAGACGAGTAGTCGGCCGCCGTCGATGATGAGCACATGGGTACAAACGCGTTCGATATCCTCAAGAATATGTGAAGACAAGACGACGGCGATGCCGAGGGATCGGTGGATCCGGTCCACCAGGTCCAGCATCTCGTCGCGACCGCGCGGGTCAAGGCCGTTGGTGGGTTCGTCGAGGAAGACCAGGCTCGGGTCATGGACCAGCGATTGGGCCAACTTGACCCGTTGCTTCATCCCGGTCGAAAAACCCTTGATCAGGCGGTAGCGTTCTTCGTCGAGCCCCACCTGGTACAGCACGTCGGCAGCTCGCTGCCGAGCGGTCTGGGCCGGCAGGCCGCTGACTTCGGCCATGTGACCGACGAACTCGGCCGCCGTGGCGTCTCGGGGCAGGGCGTCGGACTCCGGCATGAACCCTACCCGGCGCCGGACCTCGATCGGGTCGGCCGCCGTGTCGATGCCGAGCACCGTGGCGTGACCGGCCGTCGGGGCGGTCAGGCCCAGCAAGACGCGGATCAACGTCGTCTTGCCGGCCCCGTTAGCCCCAAGCAGACCGATTGCCCCGAACGGTACCGTCAACGACAGGTCGTTGAGGGCCAGGTGGCGGCCGTAGCGTTTGGTGAGACCCCTGGTCTCGATGATTGGCGGAGAACCCGCCCATCCCGGCCCGTCCAGTGCTCCACTTCCCCCCGCGCGGACCGAGCCCTACCGTCCCCTATCGGGGACCGGCGCCAGGCGCCACACGTTCATCCGGCAGTCACCCCTCTAGTGTACCGCCCCGTGTAGCGTCGTAGTGGTTGTTGCGATCGGTCGGGAAGCGGAGTCCCTGCCCGCATGGTTAGGGGATGTCCTACTCCTCCGGCCCTATGGCCGGCGACAGGCAGCGCGTACCTTGGTGATGGGCAGTGGCCCCCGAGCCGGGTAGGACGAGGAACTGGGTCTATCGAGACCCGTGCTGGCAGCCCGGTACGTCAACGAAGAACACTGCGGAGGACGAGGAATGGATGGCACGCGAGAGACGGGAGAGAATGTCCTGGCACGACTCTCGACCGACATGGAATCGGCGGTCGAGCGAGCAAGCCAATCGACCGTGACGGTCTACGGCCGGCGCAGACTACCCGGCACCGGGGTGATCTGGACCAATGATGGCTGGGTCGTGACGGCGAATCACATCGTCGAGCGGGATGAGGACATCGAGGTCGGTCTGCCGGACGGCAGCCGCGTGGCCGCTACGTTGCGCGGCCGGGACCCGGGCTCAGACCTGGCGCTTTTGAGCGTCGAGCGGCCGGACGCCCCACCGGTGGTCCGGTCCCAGCGGGTCGCTCGGCCCGGCCAACTGGTCCTGGCGATCGGGCGTCCCGGTGAGACTGGCCCGATGGCGAGCTTCGGCATCGTCAATGCCGTCGGCGGGCGTCGCCCGGCAGCGGACGCCCCCGGTGAATCGATCCTGCGCTCTGACGTCGCCATGTTGCCTGGCTTCTCAGGCGGACCGCTGGTCGACGCCGAGGGCGCCATGGTCGGACTCAACACCTCGATGCTCGATCGGTCGGGAGGGGTGACGGTCCTCAACGCCTGGATCGATCAGGTCGTCAGCACACTTGGGGAACACGGCAAAGTCCGGCAGCCCTACTTGGGGATCGGCGCTCAGAGCGTGGCCCTGCCCCCGGCATTCCGTGGCGGGGACGACGACCCAGCCCGCGGCCTGCTTGTCGTCGGGGTCGAGCAAGACGGCCCGGCCGAGCGAGCCGGGGTCATTCTCGGCGACCTGGTCCTGGCCATCGCCGGGGTGCCGGTCCAAGATGTCGAAGACCTCCAGCGATCGCTACGGGATCACGCCGTCGGCGACGGGACCAACCTCGACCTCATCCGCGGCGGTGGCCGCCAGACTCTTGGCGTGACGATCGGCGAGCGACCGTAATTAGATACCTGCTCGGGACGGGAGGACAGCGAGGCGACCGTCGTCTCGCCGCCGCCGCACCTCTGCCGACGCTGCACAGGCCTCCCACCGATCGCATCCGGAGACTGACCATGCCGACCACGAACCTGTCGACCATCGCGGCGTTCGCCCTGGATGACATCCTGGAACGATATGGTCAGACGGTGCGGCGATCCGTGCCCTTGATCCTCTCTGGCCGTGGACATGGGTCGGGAATCGTGTGGGACGACGAAGGGCTGGTGATCACCAACCACCACGTCGTCCGGGGTTCGGACGCGACCGTCGTCCTGGCCGTCGAGAGGATGGCGGCGACCGTCGTGGGTCGGAACCCGAAGTTCGACTTGGTGGCGCTCCGCGTCAACCCGGTCGAAATCGCGGCCCTCCCCGACCCGGCGATCCCCCTCCGTGCCCGCCAGGCCCATCCTCAGGCTGGGCA